>JBMOFG010000046.1:0-9722 GCA_049314415.1 Polymorphobacter sp. | reverse complement strand
AATTGCGCGACCGCTACAAGGATTACCGCCTGCCCACTGCCTGATGTGCGGCCCGAGAAAATCAACCTCGGGGCCTCGCCGAAAGCGGCTAATGTCGGGGCACTGCGGTCCGACATGTCGCCGGGCAGCCTGTGCATCGTTGCGTCGGCCTTCGTCGCCGCTGACACGCCGTTCGGGCCGGTCTGGTTTGTCTATGGCCAGAGCGGCGATACCGGTTCGGTCTGTCGCGTGCCGGGGCAAGTGCTCTGAATCAGTATCTTGAAGGAAAAAGCTGCCATGGAAATCACCGAACTGCTGGTCCGTCGTGGCGATCTTGCGGCGATTACTGCCGCCACGCGCAATGCCAGCCCCGGCGCTGGCGAGGTGCTGCTGCGCATCGACAGCTTCGCGCTGACCGCCAACAACATGACTTATGCCGCCCATGGCGTCGACATGGCCTATTGGGGCTTCTTCCCTGGCCCGGAAGGCTTTGGCATCGTGCCGGTCTGGGGCTTTGCGACAGTGGTCGAAAGCCGGGCCGAAGCTATCACCAGCGGTGACCGTTTCTACGGCTATTGGCCGATGGCGAGCCATGCGCTGGTCACCCCGGTCAAGATCAGCCCGCGTGGCTTTACCGATGGCGCGGCGCACCGCCAGAAACTGCCGCCGGTCTATAATGGCTATGTTGCTGCCAGCAGCGCCTTTGGGCCGGAGGCGGTGCAGTCGCTGTTTCGGCCGCTCTATACGACTTCCTTCGTTCTCGATGCGATGCTGTCGGCGAGCCCGGCCACAACGCTGGTGCTGACTTCTGCCTCGTCGAAGACGGCATTGGGGTTGGCGCAGGCAGCCAAGGGGCGCCAGCGGGTCATCGGGCTGACCGCGCCGGGCAACCGCGCCTTTGTCGCCGCCACCGGTTATTATGACGCGATCATCGATTATCCCGATGCGGTCAGCCTGGCGGGCCAAGCCGGGCCGCTGGCGCTGGTCGATTTTTCGGGCAATGGTGCGGTGCGCCACGCGGTCCACAGCGCGCTCGGCGATCGGCTTGTCGAAAGCCATGTCGTCGGCGATACGCATTGGGATGCCGCCAATCGCACCGACCTGCCCGGCGTTGCGCCGCGGCTTTTCTTTGCGCCTTCGGTTATTGTCGAGCGGATGGCGGAATGGGGGCAGGCGGGTTTCGAAAGCCGGCTGGCGGCGGCCTGGACCGCGTTCATCGCTTCGACAGGCTGGTTGCAGATCGAATATGCTGCGGGACCTGCAGCGGCGATCACGGCGTGGCGGGCGCTGGCTGTCGGCGATATCGACCCGGCCAAGGGCGCGGTGCTCACCGTCTGACAGGGGTGGGTGATCAGCTGTAGTTGAAGCTGATGCTGATCCGTTCCGATTTTGCCGCATTGGGCACGACTTCGTGGCGCAACCAGCTTTCCCAAAGGAAGATCGTGCCGGTCGCCGGCGCAGCATAAACGAAATTACGGACTTCCTCGGGCGCGCTGCTCGAGCGGCCGGGCGCGGCCATCAGCAGCGGCAGGCGCGGGTCTTCGAGTTTCAGCGCGCCCGATCCCGGCGGCACAGCGATATAGACGGTGCCCGATACGGCGCTGTGCGGGTGGATATGGCCGCTGTGGCCGCCGCCGGGCTTGAGGATGTTGACCCACAGGCTGTCGAGTTTCAGTTTCTTGCCGCCGGTATCGAGAAAAGCCGCAGCGGCAAAAGCCGCAACATGGCGATCGAGGTGGCGCTTGAGATCGGCAAAGGCCGGGTCACGCTGCGGCAGGTCCGCAAGCGAGGCATAGGAGGTATAGCCGGCATAGCCATTGTCTTTCGCCCATTGCCGCCCGGCGCGATCATCACGCGCCAGCGAACGGCAGCTGTGATCAAGTGCGGTGACAAGGTCAGGATCGTCGATCCCGCCGGTGTAGAAGGGCGTGGCGAACAGGTTGCGGATCGTCATGCTGGCCCTCAACCATGGCCAGCGCCGGATGACAAGCTTGCACGGCGCAGTGGCTGCGCTAGACACAAGCGGCGATTTGCGGGGGAGAGACATTTTGGCGATCGATCTGGCGGGCGAAGATATGGTGCTCGACCCCAAGCGTGACCGGCTGGTGATTATCGCATCGTCGCTGGGTACCGTGTTCGAATGGTATGATTTTTTCCTCTACGGCATCCTCGCCAGCCTGCTCGGCAAACTGTTCTTTGCGACCGGCAACCCCACCACCGAACTGCTGTTCAGCTTGTTTGCCTTTGCCATCGGCTTTTTCTTCCGGCCGCTCGGGGCGCTCGTGTTCGGCTGGTTTGGCGACAAAGTGGGGCGCAAATATACGTTTCTGATCACCATCGCGATGATGGGTGGGGCTACCGCCTGCATCGGCCTGCTGCCGACTTTTGATCAAGCCGGCATCGCCGCGCCGATCCTTTTGCTGGTGTTGCGCACCCTGCAGGGGCTGGCGCTGGGCGGTGAATATGGCGGAGCGGCGATTTATGTCGCCGAACATGCGCCGCCGGGCAAGCGCGGCGCGTATACAAGCTGGATTCAGGCAGCGGCAGCGGGCGGCTTCATGCTGACGCTGGCGGTGGTGCTGACGACCAAGGCCCTGATTCCCGAGGATCAGTTCAATGCCTGGGGCTGGCGGGTGCCGTTCCTCATGTCGATCCTGCTGCTGGCAATCTCGCTTTGGGTGCGGATGAAATTGTCCGAAAGCCCGGTGTTCCAGAAGATGAAATCGGCGGGCACGGTTTCGAAGAACCCGTTTAAGGATGCCCTGTCGGCGCCGGGCAACAAGGGCCGGCTGCTGGTGGCGCTGGCTGTCTCGGCCGGTTTCACCGTGATCTTCTACACCAGCCAGTTCGGGACGCTGTATTTCCTGCAGAACACCGCACGCCTGCCCGAACGCGAGGCGCTGCTCTATCTGGCGGTCGGCGTCGCTGTTTCGGCACCGGCCTATATCTATTTCGGCGGCCTTTCCGATCGCTTCGGGCGCAAGCAGGTGCTCGCCGCCGGCTTTGCACTAACGCTGGTGGCGCTGTTCCCGATCTTCAACCTGATGGCCAAGGGCGCCAATCCGGCGCTGGCCGAAGCCATGGCCAGTGCGCCTGTCACTGTCGAGCTGCCGCCGTGCGATTACAACATCTTCCTGAAACAGGAGGCCGACTGCGGCAAGGCGCTCGAATGGCTGACCAAGCGGGGCGTGTCCTATGGCAAGACCACGGCCCCCGTGCTGGCGATGACCGTGGCCGGCACGCGGCTGGAAGGGTTCGACAAGGCCAAATGGGGCGCGGCGCTCAACGCCGCCGGCTGGCCGGAAAAGGCCGATCCTGAGCGCATTGTCGCCTGGAAACTGCTGGTCGCGGTGATGGCGATCGGCCTGCTCAGCGGCTGGACCTATGCGCCGATCGCTGCCTTGTTGGTGGAGATGTTCCCGGCACGGGTGCGCTACACCTCGATGTCGGTGCCCTACCATATCGGCACCGGCTATTTCGGCGGCTTCCTGCCGGTGATTTCGCAATATATCGTCGTATCGACCGGCGACGTGTTTGCCGGGCTTTGGTACACGATTGTCGTGGTGATTGTCGGGCTGGTGGTGATGCTGCTGTTCCTGAAAGACACGCGCCACATCAATATCCACGATTGAGGAATACCCATGGCGGGACCATTGGCCGGCATCAAGATCGTCGATCTGTCGCAGATCGTCTCCGGCCCGATGGCGGTCGCGCTGCTCGCCGAGCAAGGGGCGGAGGTCATCAAGGTCGAAAGCCCGGGGGGAGATCCGGTGCGGGTGCTTGGCCCGCGCAAAGGCGACCGGTCGTCGATGTTCATCGCGGTGAACCGTGGCAAGCAGGGCCTGTCGATCGACCTGAAGACGCGTGGCGGACGGACCATCCTCGAAAGGCTGGTGCGCTGGGCCGATGTGCTTGTCGAAAATTTCCGCCCCGGAACCATGGAGCGGCTGGGTTTCAGCGCCGAACGCTGTGCTGAGCTCAACCCGCGGCTGATCTTCGCTTCGATCACCGGCTTCGGCCCCGATGGGCCGTACCGGAACATCCGCGTCTATGATCCTGTGGTGCAGGCCGTCAGCGGCCTTGCCGCCACCCAGACCGACCGCGAGGGCAAGCCCGGGCTGGTGCGCAATCTGGTTGCCGACAAGGTAACCGCGCTGACTATGGCGCAGGCGGTCACTGCCGCGCTTTTCCACCGTGAACGCACCGGAGAGGCCCAGCGTGTCGATGTGGCAATGGTCGATGCCGCGCTCGCCTTCAACTGGCCCGATGGCATGTATAATTACAGCTTCGTCGACGATCCGCCGGCGCCATTCCCCGAATATGGCTCGATGATGCGGCTGTGGGCAGCCGCGGATGGCCAGGTCGCCATCGGCTTCATGCAGGATATCGAATTCCAAGCAATGATGCGCTCGCTCGGTCGCCACGATCTCGCCGAGGATCCGCGGCTGAAAGGCGTTGCCGGGCGGATGAAGCATCAAAAGGAATGGTCGCCCGAACTGGCCAAGGAACTGGCATCGCGCACCCGTGCCGAATTGATGGCCGGCTTCATCCGCGAAGGCGCTGTCGGCGGGTTGGTCAATGCGCTGCCCGATGTCATCGACGATCCCCAGATTGTCCATAACGACAGCGTCGCGATGGTCGATCATGGTGCTGCCGGGCGCGTGCGCGCTGCCCGCCCGGCAGCACGCTTTGCCGCCACGCCGGCCGCGCCGGGCAGCGCTGCCCCCGGGCGCGGCGAACACAGCGCCGCCGTCATGGCAGCGCTGGGCTTTTCGGCTTCTGAAGTCGCGGGCTTCGCCGCCGATGGTTCGCTCTCCGTCTGACAGGCCTGCGTTGTTTGACTACTAGCCTTGGCCGGCAGCTGCCGTAATAGTCGCATGTGCGTCGCAGCCGCATTGATGAGCGGCACCCGGCTTCCCATATGCCGGGGCGAAGCGAGTTGAAAGGTGGTTGGCCTTGGCCCGCTGCCGATTGGAGTGTGAGTGATGACCAGCCCCCGTTACCCCGTGCTGCCGCTACGCGACATTGTCGTGTTCCCGCAGATGATCGTGCCTTTGTTCGTCGGCCGCGAAAAATCGGTTGCCGCGCTCGAAGCCGCCATGGCCGGCGACAAGACGGTTTTCCTGCTGTCGCAGAAGAACCCGGGCGATGAAGATCCCGGAGTCGAGGATCTGTACGATGTCGGCACCATCGCCACGGTTCTGCAGCTGCTGAAACTCCCCGACGGGACCGTCAAGGTTCTGGTCGAGGGTCAGTCGCGCGCCAGCCTGTCAAACTTGCACGGCGATGCCGGCTTCCTTGAGGCCGATGTCGAGGCGCTGGCCGATGTCATCGCCGATACCGGCCAGGTCGAGGCGCAACTGCGCTCGGCTGTCAAGCAATTCGAAGCCTATGTGAAGCTGAATCGCAAGACCGCTCCGGAAATTGCCAGCCAGATCGGTGCCATCGATGATGCCGGGCGGTTTGCCGATACCGTTGCCGCCAATCTCAGCCTCAAGATCGCCGACAAGCAGGCGCTGCTCGCCGAGCCGGATATCGGCAAGCGGCTGGCCCAGCTGTTTACCTTTATGGAAGGCGAAATGGGTGTGCTGCAGGTCGAAAAGAAGATCCGCAACCGTGTAAAACGGCAGATGGAAAAGACCCAGCGCGAATATTATCTCAACGAACAGATGAAGGCGATCCAGCGCGAGTTGGGCGAGGGTGACGAGGCCAAGGACGAAGCCGGCGAACTGGAGGCACGGATTGCCAAGGCCAAGCTGCCCAAGGAAGCCCGTGACAAGGCGATTGCCGAGCTCAAGAAGTTCAAGGCAATGGCGCCGCAAAGTGCCGAAGCGACGGTCGTGCGCAACTATCTCGACGTCATGCTGACCTTGCCCTGGTCGAAGAAGTCCAAGGTGAAGAAGGACATCGTCGCGGCGCAAGCGGTGCTCGATAACGATCATTATGGGCTTGAAAAGGTCAAGGACCGCATCATCGAATATCTTGCCGTCCAGGCGCGTACGTCGAAGCTGAAAGGCCCGATCCTCTGCCTCGTCGGCCCGCCAGGCGTCGGCAAGACCTCGCTCGGCCGCAGTATTGCGAAAGCCACGGGGCGCGAGTTCGTCCGCCAGTCTCTGGGCGGCATGCGCGATGAAGCCGAGATCCGCGGCCACCGGCGGACCTATATCGGGTCGATGCCGGGCAAGATTCTGCAGAACCTCAAGAAAGCCGGCACATCCAATCCCCTGTTCCTGCTTGATGAGATCGACAAGCTTGGTCAGGATTTCCGCGGCGATCCGTCGTCGGCGCTGCTCGAAGTGCTCGATCCCGAACAGAACAAGGCCTTCAACGACCATTATCTCGAGGTCGATTACGACTTGTCGGATGTGATGTTCGTGACGACCGCCAACAGCCTCAACATGCCACAGGCATTGCTCGACCGCATGGAGATCATCCAGCTGTCGGGTTATACTGAAGATGAGAAGGTCGAGATTGCCAGGCGCCACCTCGTCGAGAAACAATATGAAGCGCATGGCCTGAAGAAGAGCGAATTCAGCGTCACCGACGCAGCGCTGCGCGATCTTATTCGTTATTATACCCGCGAAGCCGGGGTGCGCACGCTCGAGCGCGAACTGGCCAAGCTGGCGCGCAAGTCGCTGCGCCGCATCCTCGAAGGCAAGGCCAAGTCGGTGATTGTCGATGCCGATAATCTTGCCGAATTTTCGGGCGTTCGGAAATATCGCTACGGCGTCGGCGAAGTTGAAGACCAGATCGGGGCTGTTACCGGCCTTGCCTGGACCGAAGTTGGCGGCGAGTTGCTGACCATCGAAGCCGTCACTGCGCCGGGCAAGGGCTTGGTCAAGACGACCGGCAAGCTTGGCGATGTGATGACCGAATCAATCTCGGCGGCCTTGTCGTTCACCAAGGCCCGCGCGGTGCATTACGGTATCAAGCCGTCCTTGTTCGACAAGAAGGACATCCACATCCATGTGCCCGAAGGCGCCACTCCCAAAGATGGCCCTTCGGCGGGAATCGCCATGGTCACTGCCATCGTTTCGACGCTGACCGGTATCGCGGTTCGCAAGGATGTGGCGATGACCGGCGAAGTGACGCTGCGCGGCCGCGTGCTGCCGATCGGCGGGCTGAAGGAGAAATTGCTGGCGGCGCTGCGTGGCGGCATCACCACGGTGCTGATCCCGGCCGAGAATGAAAAGGACCTGATCGAAATCCCCGACAATGTGAAGCAGGGCCTGACCATCGTGCCGGTGAGCCATGTTGATGAAGTGCTGGCGCTGGCCTTGACCAAGCCGCTGGTGGCCATCGAGTGGAGCGAAGCCGACACACTGGCCGTGCAGCCGCCCGCCGCAGCGGCCGTTGAACCGGCGGTCCGGCATTGATCGCCAAGCGGCAAGGCGGGCGGTAAATTGCGGGCGGGGCTTTACAGCCTCGCCCAAACCGCCTAATTCGCCGCTCCCGACCGGGGGCAACTTCGGACGTCGGGGCGCGTAGCTCAGCGGTAGAGCACTGCTTTCACACGGCAGGGGTCACAGGTTCAATCCCTGTCGCGCCCACCATTTCGCGCCCGAGGTGGCGCCATGCATCCCCCACGACCGCCATGCCGTATATCAACCGGTCGGAATTGGGCTGGTGGGAAGGTTGCAGCCCCGGCCAGGGGCACGGGCATTCTCGGCGGCCTTCGTTGACAAAGCATGTAACAAGCGTAGAAAGCGTCCGTGTTTTAGAGGGGAGTCGCATAGCATGGCTCAAGGTTCGTTCAAGTTGGTCGCTGCGGCGATCCTGTCGGCCGCAGTATCGGCTTCGCCCGTCTTTGCGCAAAGTGTTGAGGAGCTTGCCAAGCAGTTGGCGGTCAAACCCCCTGCTGAACCTGCCGCCGGAACTGCCGCGGTGTGCGAGGCGACCCTGCCGGATGGCACTTGCGCCGATACGCCGGAAACCCGCCAGATGCGTTTGCCCGGTGCAGCCAGGATTACGGCGACCGTCAATCAGGCGGTTCGCGGCGATATCAAGATGAGCTTTCAGCTGGGTTCGGCCGTGCTGACGTCTCAGGCACGCGCCACGCTGGATCGTTTTGCCGCCGCGCTGGCCCAGGTCGGCAGCTATCGCCCGTTCGTGGTCGAAGGGCATACCGATCGGTCCGGATCGCGTGAGACGAACTTGGCGCTGAGCACGGCCCGTGCGCAAGCCGTGGTAAATTATCTTTCGTCCAAAGGGGTTGACCGTTCGCGCCTTGTCGCCCAAGGATTCGGTTATGACAGGCCTTTGGCTGGTCGTGGCCCGGAAGATGCTGCCAATCGGCGCGTGGAAGTGGCTGCCCGCTGATCGCCTCTTGCACGGGGGTGGTGGCTTGTCTGCGCAGTCGTCGATGGTGTGTCATGCGGATTTGGTGAACGGCGCAGCCGTTGCCCATGACGTTTCATCGTCTGCATTGGCAGATACCGCATTTGCGAATCTCCGCCCGGATAACCGGGCAATCCTCATGTCTGGCCGCATGATTGACAGGTCGCCGCCGGATCACACGGTGGCGCCTGCTGTCGGGCGCTGCATGGACGTTGCGGCCTTTCTTTTTTTGGAGAAGGTGGCAGACTGAGTTTCGTGGCTTCCTGAGGGGTCGGGAAGCCAGGATTGGTGTCAAACCGGGTCGATGGATTGGTACGGACGGCGAAAGCCTGTGCAGCGGGGGAGTGATCGCATGGTGGGCACAAGTGGCACAGGCGCATTCGCGTCCGGCGGTGTTGGCCGGCGTGATTTGAGCCAACGCATTGTGCGGTTTGCCGTGCTGGCTGGCGGATCGGTGATGATCCCGTCCATCGCGCCGGCCTTCGCCCAAGTGGCCCAGCCCGTTGTTCCCCCCACATCGCCGGGTTCGACGGCGCGGCTGCCCACGGCCCAGGAACTCAACCGCACGCCGCCGCCGCAAACGCTGGAAACGCCGCGCGCCACCGTCCGTTCGCGCGGCTTCGTGGCGGGGCCATGTCCGGACGCCATTGCCAACAGCACGTTGACCACCCCCCTGCGCAGCGTGGCCTTCAACGGCCGGGGCGGCAGCGAGTTGCCCGCCGAGGTCAAGGCGGTTCTGGCTGGCATCGGTGCCGATCTCGATGGCAAGGCCTTGCCGCTGGCTGAGGTCTGCCGTTTGCGCGACGAAGCCACTGCGGCGCTGGGCCGGGCGCGCTTTGTGGCGGCGGTGCAGGTTCCCGAACAGACGCTGGCAGACGGCGTGCTGCAATTGCGGGTGACGACGGCAAAAATCGTCGAGCTGCGCGTGCGCGGCGCGTCGGGCAAGAATCAGGGGCGGCTGGAAGGTCTGCTGGAGAGGTTGCGCGCGCTCGACCCACTGAACGAAAGCGACGCGGAGCGCATCCTGCTGCTCGCCAACGACATTCCGGGCACGCAAGTCACGCTGGAATTGCGGCCGGCGCCATCGGGCCGCCCTGGCGAAGTGATTGGCGAAATCCAGCTGATCCGCAATGCCGGCAGCCTGATCCTCAATGCCCAGAATTACGGCTCCAACCAGATCGGGCGCTGGAGCGGCCTGATCCGCGGCGAGCTGTACGGGCTGACCGGGCTGGCTGACCGCACCTATGTTTCGGTGTTTTCAACCAGCGATGTGCGCGAATTGGTGCTGTTCCAGGGCGGCCATGATTTCGCGGTGGGCAGTGATGGTCTGCGGCTGTCGTCCGGCATCACCTATGCGCGCACGCGCCCGACCTTGCCCAACGCGGCGGCCGGGTTCGATCTGAATT
>JBMOFG010000045.1:0-9842 GCA_049314415.1 Polymorphobacter sp. | reverse complement strand
TTGGACCAGCGCCCAATCGCCAGGCTGTACCCGGGCGCAACGTTCAACCAAAAACTCTGCGGTGCAACCCTTGAGCATGCCCCCTGCCGCCACCTCGTCACTGACCGAAGCAGGAAGCACCACCAGCCGGTCGGCCGGAATCAGCCGGTGGGTCGCATAAGCGCCGATAGGGCCCCAGCAATATCCGACCCGCGTGCCCGGTTTCAGGGGCACGCCGGCGCCGGCCGCCTCGACAACCCCCGCCGCCTCGAGTCCAAGTCCGCTTGGCAGCGGCAACGGATACAGGCCGCTGCGATGATAGGTATCGATAAAATTCAGTCCGATGGCGGTCTGCCGCAGCCGGACCTCGCCCGGCCCGGGCGCCCCGACAGAGACATCGGCAAAGGTCATCGCATCTGGGTCGCCCGGGGTGGCAAACTGGATCGAATTCATGACAGATCCCTAGTCCTTGCTGCGCTTTTGCTGCGCGGTAAAATACTGTTTTTTAGAATTTTTTTAACTTATAAGGTTCGAATAAATGGCCCAAATCAACGATATTCCAGGCTGCGCATCACCATAGGAACCAGCCCTTCTCCCGGAACGCACTACAACAGGAATGCCGCGCCTTGCGGTTCCGAACCTTGTAACGCTAAACTGGTCTGGTACCCATGCCAAGCCGAACCAGTCGCGCCCCAGCCATGAAAAGACGCCGCCCATGAAGGTCAATTTCACCATCGATTGTACCCCCGAGGAAGCCCGGGCATTCTTTGGCTTGCCCGATTTATCATCGGTCCATCAAGTCTATCTCGACAAGTTAAAATCGACGATTACCGAGGGTGTAACTTCCGCCGATTTTGAAAAAATGACCCGCACCTGGATGCCGGGTCTGACAGATGGCTTCGAACAATGGCAGAAATTGCTGATGGCAGCGATCCCCAAGCCTCCACAATGAACAAACCGGGGGCATATCTGACGTGACCGCCGACACGATTGCCGCGCTCGCCTCGGGGCCACCGCCTGCAGCGATCTCGGTCATCCGCCTCTCTGGCCCCGTCGCGCTGAGCAGCCTGGCCGCGCTGATTGGCGGCGCCCTGCCACCGCCTCGTCGAATGTCGCTACGCGCTTTGCATGACCCCCGAGATGCGACACCGCTTGATAATGCACTCGTCGTCGCTTTTCCGGGGCCCGAGACGGCAAGCGGCGAGGATCTTGTCGAGTTGCACCTCCACGGTGGGATAGCGGTGGTAGGCGGTGTTCTGGCAGCCCTCACAGCCCTGCCCGGCGTTCGGCTCGCCTTGCCAGGCGAGTTCACCCGCCGCGCCTTTGCCAATGGCCGCATGGACCTTTCCGAGGTTGAAGGGCTTGCCGATCTTGTCGCTGCCGAAACCACCGGGCAGCGCCGCGCCGCTCTGGCACTCGCCGGCGGCGCGCTGAGCCGCTCTGCTGACGAATGGCGCAGCCGCTGTCTGGACATTCTAGCCGAAGCCGAAGCCGGCCTCGACTTTGCCGAGGATGAGGCAGATGTCGCAAATCGTATCGACGAGGCGGCACGTGACCAATTGCTCGCACTCGTTGCGGAGCTTGAAGCGTTGATTGCAGATGCGTCACGCGGACAGCGGCTGCGCAATGGCTTGACAATTGCAGTCACTGGCACGCCAAATGTTGGGAAGTCCAGCCTCGTCAATGTGTTAACGAACCGAGACGCCGCTATCGTCACCGCTATTGCCGGGACGACGCGGGACCCCATCGAAGTGCCGATCGATCTTGACGGCGTCGCGGCCGTGCTGATCGATACGGCTGGACTGCGTGACACGGAAGACCCGATCGAAGCAGAAGGCATCCGACGCGCCAGATTGCGCGCCGATGCAGCCGACCTTGTCATCCATCTCGTCGACCATTGGCCAACTACGCATCCCGATGGCGGAATAGTGGTGGTCAACAAGATCGATCTGGGCGGCCCGGCGCAATCCTCTGACGCTTCGGTACATTTTGTTTCGGCAGTGCGCGGGGATGGCATTCGAGCCTTGCGCCAGTGGCTTGCGAATTGGGCCGCAGCCATTACCCGGCCGAGCGAACCGCCATTGCTCACCCATGCGCGACACCGAGACGCTTTTGTCGACGCCGCAGCAGCGCTGTCCTATGCGGCCACGACAGATGATTTCGTCCTGCGTGCAGAAGGACTACGCCATGCGGCTCATGCTTTTGGCCGGATTGCAGGGCGCGTCGACGTCGACGATATTCTCGATCGCATTTTTTCGCGCTTTTGCATCGGGAAATAGCAATTCGAGGGCCAGATCATGTTCCACGTGGAACATTGGCATTCGACACGCTATAGAGATACATCGTGAGCCATTATGATGTTCTTGTTGTTGGCGCTGGCCATGCCGGATGCGAGGCCGCGGCTGCCGCGGCACGCATGGGCGCACGCGTCGCGCTGATAACTCTGCACGCCGATGACCCGGGCACGCTGTCATGCAATCCGGCAGTAGGCGGCATTGGCAAAGGACATCTCGTCTGCGAAATCGAAGCCCTTGGCGGCATTATGGGGCGGATTACTGACCAGGCACGCCTGCAATCACGCATCCTCAACCGATCTAAGGGTCCTGCCGTACACGGCCCTCGCGCCCAGGTTGATCGCCGACGTTATCGCGCTGCCACTTTGGCGCAACTGTCGCAATGGCCGGCGCTTGACATCGTCATCACAGCGGCACTGTCGCTGATCTGCAAGGACGATCACGTGATCGGGATCGAGACCGCCAAAGGTGAGTTATTCGGCAAGGCGGTCGTACTAACCACCGGAACATTTCTTGGCGGCGTAATGCACGAAGGCGATCAGCGCGCCGCCGGAGGCCGTGTCGGCGCCGCGGCTTCGAACCTTGGCGACGGCTTGCGCGCGCTCGGCCTGCCCGTCGCCCGGATGAAGACCGGCACGCCGGCGCGGCTCCACGGTCGCACAATTGATTGGGCAAAGCTCGAGTGGCAGGCAGGTGATGTCGACAGGCCACAGTTCAGCGGCGGCGCCGCCTCGACGACACCGTCACTACCGTGCGCCATCACACGCACGACGCCGGAAACACATCGCATTATCCGTGAAAATCTACAGAAATCTGCGCTTTTTGGCGGCCACATCGCGTCAGTCGGGCCTCGCTACTGCCCTTCAATCGAGGACAAGGTGGTGCGCTTCGGTGACCGCGACGGCCATCAAATATTTCTCGAGCCGGAAGGCTATGATGACGTCACAGTCTATCCAAATGGTCTGTCCACCTCACTGCCCCTTGCAGTTCAGGAACAGTTCATCGCCACCATCCCCGGTCTGGAACGGGCGCAAATCCTGCGGCCGGGCTACGCCATTGAATATGATCATGTCGATCCGCGCGCGCTCGGGCCGACCTTGCAATGCCTGGCACGACCAGAGTTATTTCTCGCTGGCCAGATAAATGGCACGACCGGATATGAAGAGGCCGCCGCTCAGGGACTGGTCGCCGGCACCAATGCGGCCGCGCAGGCGCTGGGCCGGCGGCCGCTGACCATCGACCGCGCCACAGCTTACATTGGCGTGATGATTGATGACCTTACGACCCATGGCGTCAGCGAACCCTATCGCATGTTCACCTCGCGCGCCGAATATCGGCTGCGCTTGCGAACCGACAATGCCGGAGAACGTCTGACCCCGCTGGCAATCGCGCAGAGGCTGGTCACCCCAGCCGACGCAGCACATTTTGAACGTGAGCAGGCTCAAAAGACGGCAGCGCGCGCGTTGCTTGACCAACTGACAGCAACCCCTGCCAGACTGGTCGCGCTTGGACTTTACACGCGTCAGGACGGAGTCGTGCGCACTGCTTTCGAATGGTTACGCTTTCCGATGATGACCCGCGACGCGGCACTTCTCGTCTGGCCCGAACTCGGCGCTATTGACCAGGCGCACTTCGCCTCACTTGTGGTCGATGCCGGCTACGCACATTATCTCAATAGACAAGAGGCTGATATCGCAGGCTTTCGGCGCGACGAAGGCCTTGCGCTCGACCCGATGATGGACTTTGTTCAAATTCCAGGGCTCAGCCATGAAATGGCTGATCGCCTGACGCTGGCACAGCCAACAACGCTTGGTGCCGCCAGCCGGGTGCCCGGAATAACGCCGGCGGCGCTGATGGCGCTATTGCCGTTCACGCGCAAGGCCGCGGCGTGATCGATCGCGAGGGATTCGCGGCGCATTTCGATGTTCCACGTGAAACACTCACGCAGCTCGACATTTATGCTGGCCTGCTCGCCGATTGGCAAACCCGTATGAACCTTGTCGGGCCTAGCACGCTGCCGAACATCTGGGGTCGCCATTTCGCCGACTCGGCACAATTATTGGCTTTGGCCGGAACTGGGCGGTCTTGGCTTGATATCGGGGCCGGCGCAGGATTTCCGGGGTTGGTGCTGGCGGCGCTCGATCCAACCGCGCATTTCACTCTTGTGGAATCAATCGCGAAGAAGTGCCGCTTCCTGACCGAAGTTGTCGAAACAATCGGCCTATCAGCGCGGGTGACGGTCGCCAACCAACGCATCGAAACCCTGCCTCGCCAGAAATTCGATATCATCACAGCGCGCGCACTGGCTCATCTGGCGCAACTGTTCGACTGGGGGCTGCCCTATGCCGGCTCGGGTACCCGCTGGATCCTGCCCAAGGGCGTAAGGGTCGGTGAAGAGTTGGAATTCGCCGAACGAAGATTTATCTTCGGCCACGACCTTTTTCCCAGCCTGACCGATGCGGACGCGCGGATCGTTCTGGCAACCGGAGTAAAGTCCCGATGATTATCGCTGTTGCCAATCAGAAAGGCGGTGTGGGCAAGACCACGACGACGGTTAATCTTGCCACTGCTCTCGCAGCCACTGGCTTGAACGTGCTCGTTGTTGATGCGGACCCTCAAGGTAATGCCTCGACAGGCTTTGGGCTTGATCGCCGCACACGGCAGGCATCGACCTATGAGGTGCTGCTCGGCCAGATCGCTGCTGAACAAGCACTGCGCATTACCCGGGTGCCAGGATTAATGGTCATGCCATCAACGCCGGCGTTGTCGGGCGCCGAAATCGAACTGATCGATGTCGATCGGCGTAGCTTCAGGCTCGAAGATGCCCTCGCCAGTTTGCCAGCATACGACCATGTTCTTATCGACTGCCCGCCATCGCTCGGGCTGTTGACGGTCAACGCGCTAGCCGCCGCCGATGCTGTGCTGGTGCCGTTACAGTGCGAATTCTTTGCGCTGGAAGGCCTTAGTCAGCTACTGGGCACCATCGAACGCGTCCGCACCAGCCTCAATCCACGACTGGAGTTGCTCGGAATCGTGCTCACCATGGTAGATCGACGCAATCGGTTGACCGAACATGTTGCCGCCGATGTCCGCGCCGTAATGGGAGCAGCGGTCTTCAACACCGAAATACCGCGTAACGTCCGACTGTCCGAGGCACCAAGCCACGGGCTACCGGCGCTACTATACGACAGTCGCTGTACCGGGTCAGAAGCATATGTAGCACTGGCGCGCGAAGTATTGACGCGGACCACTACTGCCACTCCTGCCAAAGCGATGAATTAAATGGCTGAAAAAAAACGAGTTTCTGCCCTTGGTCGTGGCCTTTCTGCGCTGCTGGAGGAAGCGGCGGCCCCGATAGACGCCAACGCACCCGGCGTGGCGAGGCTGGCCATCGCCGATGTGGCGGCCAACCCGCACCAGCCCCGCCGCCAATTCAGCAATGACGCAATGGACGAATTGATCGCATCAGTCCGGGCTCATGGCGTGCTGCAACCGATCCTGGTCCGCCCCGTGGCTCACGGACGTTTTGAAATAATCGCCGGGGAACGCCGCTGGCGCGCGGCGCAAGCAGCCGGGCTGCACGAGATTCCGGCAGTGGTGCGAGCGCTCGATGACCGGATGGCCTTTGAAATTGCGCTTATCGAAAATATCCAGCGAAGCGACCTCAACGCCATTGAGGAAGCTCGGGGCTATCGTCGCCTCATAGATGATTTTGGTCATACACAACTGGTCCTGGCGGGCATCGTCGGCAAATCGCGCAGCCACGTCACCAATCTGCTTCGGCTGCTTGAATTGCCCGAGTCGGTCCAGTCGATGGTCGAAGAGGGCAAATTGACCATGGGCCATGCCCGCGCTCTGGCCACCGCCGCCGATCCGGAAACGCTCGCCCGCCGGGTGGTCGCCGAAGGCTTGTCGGTGCGCGCTGTCGAGGAGTTAGCTGCAGGCGGGCGCAGGAAAGTGCAGCCGCGCCACAGCCTGTCAAAACCTGGCCATGCCGGCGCCAACCATGATGCCAATGCGGATGCGCTGGAAATCCAGCTGGCCGAAAGCCTGGGCATGCCTGTGGCGCTGGCGGTAGCGACAGGCGGCGAAAGCGGCAGCCTGACGATCCGTTTTGCCAGCCTCGATCAACTCGACTGGCTGTGCGCTAAGCTGGGCCAGAGTTAGGCAACACGCTGAATAGTGGAGTCCGGGGCCTGCGGCCCCAGCCACCCACCGGAAGCGCTGCCTGATCAGTCGCGCCAATGAACCTTGGCGACAATCGGCGGTTGCGCGACCACGTGAGAGAACGACGGCCTGTGGGGGAACAAGCGTCTCCCGAGCGCCGCCTGTGCCTTATCGTCGCCGCGCTGCGCCGCGCCGTGCCAGCAACAGGATCGCGGCATGCGCGACACTTTCACCCAGGCTACCGCTGGTCTTGATGTCACGCTCGGCGGCGAGGAGATCGGAAAGCGCACGCACGATCATCGGCGTCGACCATAGGCCAAGCTCGGCAGCAATGGCGTCCTTTTCCTTCCAGAAGATCGGTGGGCGCGCACTATCGACAACGGTTTGCGGACTTGCGCCACCATCGACGACGCCGCGAAGGGTGAGCAACAGTCCGAAGCGCCGCTCCACTGCACGTAGCGCCGGAATGCCCATACCGGCGGGCAGGCGGCCGAGCAGATCCACGACCAGCGCCGGGCGGCCGCTCGCGACGGCACCGCCAAGCGCAAACTGGTCGGCATCGCCCACACCAACGCCGACGGCCTCGACATCGCTGCGTTCAAGCGGCTTGGGCTGATCCTCGGTGCTGTCGAGATAGAGACTGAGTTTTTCAAGCTCGCGGCGAATCAGGGTGCGATCGCCGCTCGCGGCTTCGAACAGTAATGCCGCGGCATCGCGACTGGCGCGCAGACCAAAGGGATTGCCGATCTCTGTGGCAAGACGCAGTGCATCACGCAGGCTGGGCTCATAGCTTTGCAGAGCCACGACGGCGGGCGTCCGTTCGGCAAAGCTGACGAGTTTCGAACCTTTCTTAAGCGCGCCGGCGACCGCGATAACTGGGTTGCCCGCGGGGGCATCGAGCAATGCCATGACAGCGGCGAGGCCGTCGTCATCAAGACCGTCAACGCGCACCAGCGTGCGGTCACCGAACATCGATACGGCCCCGGCTGCGCCGACAAGCGCCTGCGGATCTTTGCCAAGCGTAGCACCGGCTATTGTTTCAACCGCCACAGGGTTGGTGCTGTCCGCAAACTGCCGAGCAATCTGATCAGCGTGATCGCGCGACGCGGCGCCATCTTGGCCGTGGAGCAGCACCAGCCGCACATCATCAGGCCAATGACGATAAAAGGACTGGATGCGGGCGGCGTCGACCTTCACCGGCGAACGTCAGGGTGCAAGCGGCGCGCTGCGGCCGAACAGTGCCAGCCGCGCGGCGATCTGGCTGGCGACATCACCCGACAAACGTTCGAGTGCAGTGGTTTCTGCGGCGACGACGGCATAGTTGGAACTGACACGGTCGATACCGACGTCGGAGCCGGCGGTAGCGTCGAACAACACAGCGTTGCTGGCGATATCAACGAGGCGGTAGCGGGCACGCAGTGTGCGGCGTTCGCGGGCGGCGGAATTGTCGCCACGAACGCCAAAGGCAACGATCTGGTCGTCAAGCGCGATCTCAAGCCGATAGCGCGGGTTGGCCGCGGCGGCTCCGAAGCGGTCGAGCAGTGCTTGGCGGACAAGAAAGCCCTGACGATCGGCGATAGGTGCAATTTCAGTAGCGGCAAGCAGCGCCGACGCCGGACCGACATTGCCCCCCGAATAGACAGGGGCGAGATTGCAGGCCGCAAGGGCGAGAGCGAGGGCGAGCACTAGCGCAATTGCCCGGGCGCCGCCCCTGACACCGCTCGCCCGCGGCGAGCCACTCTGCCCAGCAAAGGGAGCGGGCTCGAGGGCGTGATCAGGCGACAACGTTGATCAGCCGGTCGGGGACGATGATGATCTTCTTGGGCGTTCGTCCTTCGAGCGCGCGCACGACCTTTTCCCGCGTGAGCACCTCAGCCTCGAGCGCCGCTTTGTCGGCACCCTTAGCTGCCGCGAAACTGTCCTTCAATTTGCCGTTGACCTGGATGGCTATAGTGACGGCATCATCGACCAGCAGCGCCGGATCGGCCTCCGGCCAGCCGGCATCGATGACCATTCCGGGCTGGCCGAGCAGCGCCCATGCTTCTTCAGCGAGATGGGGCACCATCGGCGAAACAAGACGCAGCAGTGTCAGCACAGATTCGGCTCGAGTGGGGCTCGCAGGAGCGCGTTCGATGGCGGTAACCAGTTCATACAGGCGGGCGATGGCCTTGTTGAACTGCAACTTATCGATATCGCCAGTGATCGCGGCGATGGTCTTGGCCACGACGCGCGCCAACTTTGTGTCGATGTCACCCGTCTGGGCCGCAGCAGCAGCGTCTTCGGACAGCCGCCAGATGCGTTGAACGAAGCGCCAGGCACCATCAATGCCGCTCTCCGACCAGGCGAGATCGCGTTCGGGCGGCGAGTCCGACAGCATAAACCAGCGCACCGCATCGGCGCCGTAGGTACCGAGGATAGTATCGGGGTCGACGACATTCTTTTTCGACTTCGACATCTTGATGACACGACCGACATCGACCGGCGAGCCGTCGGTCTTCAGCGTGGCGCCATGGCCGGAACGATCGACCTCGTCGGGGGCGAAATACAGCGCGCCGACGCCTTCACCCTGCTCGCGCGAATAGGTTTCATGGGTGACCATGCCCTGCGTAAACAGGCCGGCAAAAGGCTCGGTGACGGAAAGCCGGCCAATGCGGTTGAGCGCGCGTGTCCAGAACCGCGCATAAAGCAGGTGGAGAATGGCATGCTCCACCCCGCCGATGTACTGGCCGACCGGCAGCCATTGTTCGGCGACGGCGCGATCGAAGGGCTGGTCCGCAGGCGCGCTGGCGAAGCGGATGAAATACCAGGACGAATTGACGAAGGTATCAAGCGTATCGGTCTCGCGCCGCGCCGGGTTACCGCACGACGGGCAGTCGACCGCTTTCCACGTCGGGTGGCGGTCGAGCGGATTGCCTGGCAGATCGAATGTCACATCTTCGGGCAGCACAACCGGCAGCTGCGCCTTGGGCACCGGCACCACACCACAGCCATCGCAATGGATGATCGGGATCGGCGTGCCCCAATAGCGCTGGCGCGACACGCCCCAGTCGCGCAGCCGCCAGACGGTCGTCCCCTGCCCCCAGCCTTCGGCTTTGGCGCGGGCGATAACGGCAGCCTTACCCTCATCGACGCTCAGCCCGTCGAGGAAGCGCGAATGGACGAGTTTGCCAGGACCGGTGTAGGCTTCGTTGTGGATCGGCGTGTCGGCTTCGCCTTCCGGCGCGACGACGCGGGTGACCTGCAGCTGGTATTTGCGGGCAAAATCGAGGTCGCGCTGGTCGTGCGCCGGGCAGCCGAAAATGGCGCCAGTGCCATAGTCCATAAGCACAAAATTGGCGACGAACACCGGCAGCCGGATCGACGCATCGAGCGGATGGATGACCGACAGACCGGTATCGAAGC
>JBMOFG010000044.1:0-9880 GCA_049314415.1 Polymorphobacter sp. | reverse complement strand
CCGGTGCCTCGGCGCCCGAGCTGCTGGTGCAGGAAGTGCTTTCCCGGCTGGGCGAACGCTTCACCGTATCGACCGACAATGTGACGACTGCGGTTGAACAAGTTGTGTTCAAGCTGCCCAGAGCGCTGGTCGCAGAATGACGTGCGCTGGTCGCAGAATGACGTGCGCTGGTCGCAGAATGACGTGCGCTGGTCGCCGAATGATGCGCGCCTGCTGAGATGGCGGTGTTCACGCCGGTCACGGCGGCCGATCTCGCCGGGTTCCTGATGCGTTATGACGCCGGCACCGCAACCAGTTTCAAGGGCATTGCCGAAGGGGTCCAGAACAGCAATTTCCTTGTTGAAACCACCCGCGCCCGCTTCATCCTGACGCTGTACGAAGATCGCGTCGATATCGACGACCTGCCCTGGTTCCTGGCGCTGATGACCCATCTCGCCGACAAGGGCCTGCCAGTGCCGCGTCCCGTCGTCGATCGCGGCGGCGTCGCGCTGCAGATGCTCAACGGGCGTCCGGCGTGCATGATCGAATTCGTCACCGGGGTGTCGGTTTCTGAACCCTCGCCCGACCATTGCCACGCCATGGGTGCAGCGCTCGGCCGGCTCCATGCCGCCACTACCGACTTCGCCACGCCGCGCGCCAACAGCCTGGGCGTAGCGGCATGGCCGGCCATGGCCGATCGCTGCGACGGCCGCTTTGCCGAAATCGATCCAAGGCTCGCCGGGATCATCAGCGGCGGGCTGGCAGCGACGCGCGACTGGCCGCTTGGCCTGCCGGGTGGTGCCATGCACACCGACCTGTTTCCCGACAATGTGCTGTTTTCGGAGCATGGCGTAACCGGCCTGATCGATTTCTATTACGCCTGCACCGATCTGCGCGCCTATGATTATGCCGTGACCCATGCCGCCTGGTGCTTTTCGGTGGCTGGCGACGCGCATTACCCCGAACGCGCCGCGGCGCTGGCGGCAGGCTATGCGGAGACACAGGGCCTGTCAGCAGCCGAAATCGCTGCGCTGCCACGGCTCGGCGAAGGCGCCGCGCTGCGTTTCACCCTGACCCGCGCCTCTGACTGGATCAACCCGCCTGCCGGTGCGGTGGTGACCCGCAAAGACCCGATGGCCTTTGCGCGCCGTCTGCAATGGTATGCGCTGGCAACGCCGCAGATGGTGTTGGGCAATTTTGCCGCGCCTGCCACAGGGCTTTTCGAGTGACCGACAGGCCGCGTGTCATCATCGCCACCGACGGCGCCTGCAAGGGCAACCCGGGGATCGGCGGCTGGGGCGCCCTGCTGCGCGCCGCCAACGGCACCGAAAAGACCTTGTGCGGTGCCGAGGCGCACACCACCAACAACCGTATGGAACTGACCGGCGCCATCGAAGCGCTCAACGCCCTCACCCGCCCCGCCGATGTCATCCTGTCGACCGACAGCGTCTATGTCCGCGATGGCATCACCAAATGGATCCACGGTTGGCAACGCAACGGCTGGAAGACCGCCGACAAGAAACCGGTGAAGAATGCCGAACTCTGGCAGGGCCTGCTGGTGGCTGCAGCGCGCCACAAGATCGAATGGCGCTGGGTCAAGGGCCATGCCGGCGATCCGGACAATGAACGCGCCGATATGCTCGCCAACGAAGCAATCACCAATTTGCGCAGCGAACAAGGCACCCGCCGCAGCGCTTGACAGCGATGGTTGTTATTAACAATAATCTTGTCAGATAATTTTTCTTGAGCATGTTGTGGTGATGCGGCACCCCAAAACGACAGCCGCCGACCGCGAGGATTGAGGCTGGCGCTGCCAACCGTTCAACCTGCCTCGGGCGCCGGATCCTCACCATAGGTCCAGACCAGCCGGAACTGCATCGGCAGGGTTTCGACCATCACCTGCGCGTGCCAGCCGCCCTTGCCTGCCGCGTGCGCCGTCACGATCGCCACCTGCGTTGCCGCTTCGGCATCGTCATAATAGCCATAGTTGATACCCTGATGGTTGATCCGCCATTTGCCGGCATCGCGGATCACGGCGTAGCGGGCATGGTGCATCAAAGGTTCCTCGGGGTGTGAAACCGTGAAATCGGGCTGCCTGACCGTTGCGTCAAGACCGGGCCGCACGGGTGCGGCTGGACAAGCGATAAAGCGGCTGCTTTGAAAGTCATAAAGGGGAAATCATCATGACCGACACAACCGATCTCGATCGCCGCAGCCTGCTTGCCGGGGCGGCGCTGGCCGGCGGCAGCCTGATCATCCCGGCGGCGGCGCGGGCGGCGAACAGCGACATTGCGCCGGTTCTTGCCGCGATCGACAAGCAATTGCCCGAAAATATCGCGCGCATTCAGGACTGGATCCGCCACCCCGGCATTGCCGCTGAAAACTGGCAGATGGACCAAGCGTGCGATTACACCATGGGCCTGCTCCGCGATGCCGGCTTCCAGATGGTCAAAAAAATGCCGACCGATGGCCAGCCGGGGATTTTTGCGACGCTCGATGCCGGGGCCAAGCGCACCGTCGGTATCTATTTCATGTATGACGTCAAACAGGTGAACCCGGCCGAATGGTCGACCCCGCCCTTCGAAGCGGCGCTGGTCGACAAGCCGGGGTTCGGCAAGGTCATCGTCGGGCGCGGCGCCATCAACCAGAAAGGCCCTGAAGCGGCATTTCTGGCGGCGCTGCACGCCTTTCGCGCCGCCGGCAAGAAACTGCCCGTCAATCTCGTGCTGGTCGCCGAGGGCGAGGAGGAAATCGCTTCCCCGCATTTCCACCAGATCGTGCGCGCCCCCGAGGTGATGACGGCGCTGAAGAAATGCGACGGCGTTATCATACCGACCGCCTGGCAATCAGCGAGTGGCGCGGTGCAGATCAACCTTGGTGCCAAGGGGCCGCTCGAATTCCAGCTCATCGCCAGCGGCGACACATGGGGACGCGGGCCAAAGGGCGATATCCACTCCTCCTATCACGCCAGCGTCGACAGCCCGGTCTGGCACCTTGTGCAGGCGCTGGGCACATTGGTCGGGCCCGATGGCCACACCCCGGCCATCGATGGCTGGTTTTACAATGTCCGCCCGCTGACAGCGCGTGAAAAGCAACTGATATCCCAAACGGCGGCGGCAAACAGCGAGGCCGAGGCCAAGAAGGCGCTGGGCGTGAAAATGTGGATCAACGACGAGCCTTGGCAGGCCTCGCTCGAACGTCTCGCCGGGCAGCCCACGGTCAACATCCAGGGGCTCGTCGGCGGCTATACCGGCGAAGGCGGAAAGACGGTGTTGCCCGGCCGCGCCGAAGCCAAGCTCGAATGCCGGCTGGTTCCCAACCAGACGAAACAGGAAGCCGAAACCAAGCTGCGCGCCCATCTTGCCAAACGCGGCTTCGGCGATATCGAAGTCAGGGTTTCCGGCGGCTATGACCCGACCGAAACAGCCGAATCGAGCCGGGTGATCCGCGCCCAACAGGCAGTCTATACCCGGCTGGGCGTGCCGCAAACGCTGAACCCGCGTCTCGCCGGGTCCTGGCCGGGCAGCATCTTCACCCAGCCGCCGGTATCGCTGCCAGCCGGGCAGTTCGGGCTGGGCCATGGCAGTGGCGCCCATGCGCCGAATGAATATTTCGTTGTCGAATCAAGCAATCCAAAGGTCGAAGGATTGGCCGGTTGCACGGCAGGGTTCGTTTATTTTCTGCATGAAATGGCCCGCATCAACTAAGACTGCCCCTTCGGATCAGGCCGTCCGGATCGGGCAATTGGGTTAAGCCAATTCCGATCAGGCAGTGTGGAACCGGCGGCGGCGGCGCGACGCGGCGATCACAAAACAGATGCCGGCGCCAAGCCCGATCCATCCGGCGATTTCGCCGCGTTCCTGGTTCGCGGGGGGCTGGGCGCTGATGGCCTGGTCTGCCGGCGGCACGGCTGACGCGGGCGCAATATGGACAGAGGTCGCCGCGATCAGCAGGGGCGCCGCCAAGCCGGCCATCGTCATGGCGCGCGCACATCTGCAGAAAAACAGCCGAACCGGCTTCGAATTGCTGCGCATCGACACCCCTGCCCCAGAACGACATCTGCGTTCTTAAGGTGTTAGTGCTCCAGTTTCGTTAACCATGTCAAGTAATTTACAAAATAATTTACTATTTTGTATCAAACAGCGACGAAGCGATCAACGCCGCTGGCATCGGTCAGCCGCCTGATCTTGCCGCGCTCTTCCAGCCAGTGGAGGTGCGCCACCGCTTCCCCTGTCGCGATGCCATAGTCGCTGTCGGCGACCGGCTTGCGGAACAGCGTCGAAAAACTCTCCACCGCGGTGCGCGGTGTGGCACACAGCGCCAGCAGTTTCTCCAGCTTGTCGGCATGGTCGACGGCAAGCTGGTCGAGCCGCACGTGCAGCCCCCGAAACGGCTCGTTATGTGCCGGCAGTATCAGCACGCCGGGGTCAATGCCGCGCAGCGTCTCGATGCTTGCCAGCCAGTCGCCGAGCGGATCGGCATAAGGTTCGGTCGGGTAGACCGAAACATTGGAGGTGATGCGTGGCAAAACCTGATCACCCGAGATCATCAGGCCATCGTTGCTGAGCAGGCAACTGTGTTCGGGCGAATGGCCGCGGCCGGTGATAATAGTCCATTGGCGACCGCCGATCGCGAGTGTGTCGCCATCCCGGATCCGCTTGAAACCGGCTGGCAGCGGGCTGACGATCTTGTTGAAATGCCCCCAGCCACGGTTGCGCAGATTGGCGAGCGCCTCGTCGGGCCAGCCGGCCCGGATGCTGAAGTCCATCGCCTCGGGGGGCGGTTCGGCGCGGATATCGAGCGTGAGCGAACGAGCCAGCAGATATTCGGTGCGGGCGATCTCGAGCGGCACGTTCCAGCGCTTGCACAGCCAGCCGGCCATGCCGATGTGATCGGGGTGGTAATGGGTGACGATGACACGGCTGACCGGTTTGGCGGCGAGCGGGCCTTTGAACAGTGCATCCCAGGCCTTGCCCGCCCCGGGCACACCGATGCCGGTATCGATCAGCACCCAGCCGGCATCGTCTTCCAGTGCCCACAGGTTGATATGGTCGAGCCCGCCCAGCGGCAGCGGAAAACGGATCCAGTGCACGCCCGGCGCGACTTCGAAAACCTCGCCCGGCCCCGGCACCCAGCGGCCGAAGGGATAATGCAGCCCGCGCAGATCCTCCGGCAGGCGCGGCGCATCGGGGCTGGCAAGGATGCGCGCATACGCGGGCGCAACGCCCGGATCGGAAAGCGATTGGTCTGACATGCGCCACCCTTAGGTTGACGTATGCGGCAAGTCGAATCGTCTCTTGCGGGCGGTGCGGCTTGCAGGAATAAGGTGCCGGCATGCACCCCAACGCCGCCTTTCGCTTCAAGCCTGACGATCCGGCGCTGGCCTTTGTCGCCGCCTATGGCTTTGCCCATATTTTCGGTGTGACCCCCGGCGGCCCGCGCGTCGCGCACGCCCCGCTGCTCGTACTGCCGGGCGGCACTCTGGGCTTTCACCTTGCCAACAACAATAGCTTGACGGCGCACCTTGATGGCGCGCCGGTGCTGGCCAGCCTTGGCGGGCCGGGCAGCTATATCAGCCCCAACTGGTATGCCGAGCCGGCCAGCAGCGTGCCAACCTGGAACTATCGCAGCGTCGAGATCGAAGGCCGGGTCCGGGCGATGACCCCCGCCGAACTCGAAGACCTGCTCACGCTTGCCACGGCAACCTTCGAGCCCCGGGTCGGCGAGAATTGGACAATGGCCAAGATGCAGCCGGCACGCGCCGCTGCGATGATGCGCGCCATCACCGGTTTCGAAATCACCCCCACCGCCGTGCGCAGCACCGACAAGGCCAGCCAGAACCGCAGCGAGGCCGATGCCCGCGGTGTCACCGCCGCGCTCGAACGGCTGGGCGACATCGCCGGCGCCGCCGCCATCCGCCGGACGCGGGGATGGTGAAGCTTGCGGTTTTCGATTGCGACGGCACGCTGATCGACAGCCAGGTCAACATATTGCGCGCCATGCGGCAGACCTTCGACCGCCATGGCCTTGCTGCGCCAGCCGACCATGAGATCCGCCGCGTGGTCGGGCTGAGCCTGGTTGAATCGATGCAGATGCTGTTGCCCGACGCCGAACACAGGCAGCACGCCAGCCTGGCGCAGGATTACAAACACGCCTTCCAGCGGCTGCGCGCCGACCGGTCGCTCGATCCCGAACCGCTTTACGCCGGGGTCGCCGAGCTGCTCGATACGCTGCGCGATGGCGGCTGGCTGCTCGGTGTTGCCACCGGCAAGTCGGACCGGGGCCTCGCGCTGGCGCTGGAACATCACGGCCTTGCCGATCATTTCATCACGCTGCAGACCGCCGACCGCCACCCGTCGAAGCCGCACCCGTCGATGCTGTGGACGGCACTGGCCGATGCCGTGGCACAGCCGCACCAGGCCTGCATCATCGGCGATACGGTGTTCGACATGGCGATGGGTGCCAATGCCGGGGTGCGTGCCATCGGGGTCGATTGGGGCTATCATGACGCCGCCGAACTGGTCGATGCGGGCGCTGTGGGCGTCGCGATGGATACCGCCGGATCGCAAAGGCTGATCGATGGATGACCCCGCGCCGCTGTCCGTTGGCGATGCCCGAAAGCGCTATTTCGCCTATCTTGCCATCAAGCTGATGGGGCTGTTCAACCTGTTCGGCGGGGTGTTCCTTGCCAAGAACGGTATCACCATCACCAGCGGCCTGATGATTGCTGCCGGGCTGGCGAGCATCTTCCTGCGGCCGCATCGCCTTGGCCTGACGGCGAGGCGCAAGCGGTGAAGCGCTTTTACAAGCAGGCCGCGATTACCGGTGACGGCCCGTTTGGCGTCGCGCTCGATAACCGCCCGCTGCGCACGCCAGCTCGCGCCGCGCTGGCGGTGCCGACGCTGGCGCTCGCCGCAGCGATTGCGGGCGAATGGAACGCGCAGGGCGACGAAATTCACCCGCGCACCATGCCGCTGACCGGCCTGTCGAACGCCGCCATCGACCGGGTCGCGCCCGATCCGGCCGCCTTTGCCGATGGCCTGTCGGTTTTTGCCGAGAACGAGCTGCTCGCCTATCGCGCCGAAAATCCGGCACCGCTGGTTGCACATCAGGCGGCGCATTGGGACCCGTGGCTGGTTTGGGCACGGCAGCGCTACGACATCGATTTCACACTGGTCGCGGGCATCATTCATGCGCCGCAACCGCCGGCAACGCTGGCTCGACTTGCCGCGGCCTATCGCGGTTTCGATGCCTTTCATCTGGCGGCACTCAACCCCATCGTCACCATTTCGGGCTCGGCGGTGATCGGCCTTGCGGTGGCGCACGGCGCCATGGACGCCGATGACGCATGGGCCATCGGGCATCTTGATGAATTGTGGCAGGCCGAACAATGGGGCAAGGACCCGCTCGCCGAAGCCGGACACAAGCAACGCCGGGACGATCTGGCAGCGGCAGTGCGGATGCTGTCGCTGCTCGGTTGATCGGCCTTTACCTATCCGTCGCCGCTGCTAAGCACGAAGCGACTGAACCACGGGGACAATGATGCTCAAGACCCTTGCCGAACTTGAACGCCGCCGCGAAGCCGCCCGTGCCGGCGGCGGCCCCAAGCGCGTGGAAGTCCAGCACAAGAAGGGCCGGCTGACCGCGCGCGAGCGGCTCGACATTTTGCTCGATCCCGAATCTTTCGAAGAACTCGACATGTATGTCGAGCATAATTGCGTCGATTTCGGCATGGCCGAACAGGTCATCCCCGGCGATGGCGTCGTCACCGGCTCGGGCACCATCAACGGCCGGCTGGTCTTTGTATTTTCGCAGGATTTCACCGTCTTCGGCGGCTCGCTGTCGGAACGTCATGCCCAGAAGATCTGCAAGATCATGGACATGGCGATGAAGGTCGGCGCGCCCGTCATCGGCCTCAACGACAGTGGCGGCGCCCGCATCCAGGAAGGCGTCGCCTCTTTGGGCGGTTACGCCGAAGTCTTCCAGCGCAACGTGCTGGCCTCGGGCGTTGTCCCGCAGATCAGCCTGATCATGGGGCCGTGCGCCGGCGGCGCCGTATATTCACCGGCAATGACCGACTTCATCTTCATGGTGAAGGATTCGTCCTACATGTTCGTCACCGGCCCCGATGTGGTGAAGACCGTCACCAACGAAGTCGTCAGTCAGGAAGATCTGGGTGGCGCCATCAGCCACACCACCAAATCGGGCGTTGCCGATGTCGCGATGGAAGACGATGTCGATGCGCTGCTGCGCACCCGGCTGTTCTTCGATTTCCTGCCCTTGAACAACCGCGACGGCTCGCCCTATCGCCCGTCCGCCGATGATCCAGCGCGGATCGAACCGAGCCTCGACACGCTGGTGCCGCCGTCGGCAAGCAAGCCCTATGACATGCATGAGCTGATCAGGAAGGTCGCCGATGAAGGCGAATTCTTCGAGCTGCAGCCCTTCCATGCCGGCAACATCATCATCGGTTTTGCCCGCATCGAAGGCCATACCGTCGGCATCGTCGCCAACCAGCCCATGGTGCTGGCCGGCTGCCTCGATATCAATTCATCGAAGAAAGCTGCACGCTTCGTGCGCTTCTGTGACGCTTTCAGCATTCCCATCGTCACCTTTGTCGATGTGCCCGGCTTCCTGCCCGGCGTGGCGCAGGAGCATAACGGCATCATCAAGCATGGCGCCAAATTGCTGTTCGCCTATGCCGAGGCTACCGTGCCCAAGATCACTGTCATCACCCGCAAGGCCTATGGCGGTGCCTATGACGTGATGGCATCCAAGCATCTGCGCGGTGATCTCAACTATGCCTGGCCCACCGCCGAGATCGCCGTGATGGGCGCCAAGGGCGCGGTGGAGATCATCTTCCGCGGCAAATCGGCCGAAGAAATCGCCGAACGCACCGCCGAATATGAAGCCCGCTTCGCCAACCCGTTCGTCGCCGCCTCAAAGGGCTTCATCGATGAAGTGATCATGCCGCATTCGACCCGCAAGCGCATCGCCCGGGGCCTGCAGAAGCTGCGCAGCAAGCGGCTCGAGAACCTGTGGAAGAAACATGACAATATTCCACTTTAGCGGATTGTAGCTGCTGATGCGCGGGCCAGGACGACATTTCGTCATCAGCGACAGCATCGGCAACCGGAACAGCGCGCGGTGCAGTGCCTAGCCTGCCGAAAACAGCAGCAACGCCCCATAGCGCACCCGGGCGCGGCCGGGTTTTTGCGGTTGGCGACCGGCCGGGCCGCGGGGCATAAGAAGTGATGACGCTGCGAGCGATTCGCCGACAGGAGGCTATATCATGGTCCATTACTTGCGCACCGCCGCGCTGCTGGCCGGCGCCACGACGGCGCTGATCGGCAATGCCACCCCGGCGCTGGCGGCCGATGCCGATATCATCTGGTTCGGCGGCACGATCCTGACCGTCGCCGACAAGGCTCCCCGCGCCGAAGCCGTGGCGGTGAAGAATGGCCGCATCGTCGCGGTAGGCAAAAAGGCGACGGTGTTGCGGGCCGAACAGGGCAAGGCGACGCGGCTGGTCGATCTGGCCGGGCGCACGCTGGTGCCGGGCTTTGTCGATGGCCATGGTCATATCAGCGGCGTCGCCATCCAGGCGATTTCGGCGAACCTGTTGCCGCCGCCCGATGGCCCGGCGACCTCGATCGCCGATATTCAGCGTATCATGCGCGATTTCATCGCGACCGCGCCCGCGGCCAAGGCCGGGCTGGCGATCGGCTTCGACTATGATGATTCGCAACTGGCGGAACGCCGCGCGCCGACGCGGACCGAGCTTGATGCGGTTTCGACCGAAATCCCGATCATGATCACCCACCAATCGGGGCATCTGGGCGCCTTCAACAGCCTGGCGCTCGAACGCGCCGGCATTACCGCTGCCACGCCCGATCCGTCC
>JBMOFG010000043.1:0-9970 GCA_049314415.1 Polymorphobacter sp. | reverse complement strand
TAATGCCGAGTGATGCTCCGGCGATGAAGGTCGAGCGGACCCGCGGCCATGGCGCCGAAGTGGTGTTCTACGACCGACTGACCGAAGATCGCGACTCGATCGCCACTGCAATCGCAGCAACCCGCGGCGCCGTGGTCGTGCCGCCCTTCAATGATCCGCTCGTCATCGCCGGGCAGGGCACCGCCGGGTTGGAGGCCGTCACCGATCTGTTGGCGCTGGGTGCCACTGCCGATCTTGCCTGTGTCTGTTGCGGTGGTGGTGGGCTGGCCAGCGGTTTCGCGGCGGGGTCGCAATTGCCCGTCATTGCCGTCGAACCCGAAGGCTATGACGATGTCGTGCGCAGTCTTGCCGGCGGGGTAATCGTGCCGGTGGAGAATCCCGGGCCGACGCGCTGCGATGCGCTCCAGACGCTCAGGATGGCGCCGCTGACCTTCGATATGCTGCGTACCCATCGTGCGACCGCGATGACCGTCAGTGAGGCAGAAGCCGCGCGCGCCGTTGGCTTTTGCTTTCGCGAGCTGAAACTGGTTGTCGAGCCCGGCGGGGCCGTGGCCTTGGCGGCAGCGCTGTCGGGCCGGGTCAATATCGCCGGCAAGACGGTCCTCGTCATTTTGTCGGGAGGCAATGTCGACGCAGCCGTTTTTGCCGAGTGCCTTGCGGTAGCTGACATCGGCTGACCGGTCAGGGTTTGGCCTCGGGCTGTTCGGTGAAGCTGATGCGGATGCGTACCCAAGTGCCGATCTGAGGCCGGCCGTTGATGCGCGGGGGCAGCACACGGAACTGCCAGGCGGCTTGGCGTATGGCTTCGCCCATGCCTGATCCCGCCGGGCCTTCACCAATGGCGACGCAATCATCGACACGAAAGCGTTCGATGGTTCGGCAGGCAATGACCGCCCAGCTGTTTCGCGGCGCTCCGCGCGGCAGATAGTAATTCAGCTCGGCGTTGGTCGGTTCGCGCTGCCATTCGGCTTGGTAGAGTGTCTGCCCGCCCGGGCCGCCGCCGGGTCCGGAAACTGCAACGCTGTCACCGGCCCGACCCGAACCTTCGCTTACGCTGGCATCGGCCTGCTCCAACGCGTCACGCCGGTTGGGCAGCTTGGTGATGTCGATCGCGTCGAACAGATGAACGCTGAACGGGCGGGTTTCGGCCGTATCGGTGACGTCGACGGGAGGCGATTTGGCAACCGGTACCGAAGACTTTGGTGCAGCCTTGGCGGCCTGTTTCACCTTTTCGGCCGTTTTGGGGGCGGGTTCACTGATCGAAAAGGCTTCGAAGCTCTTGGGCGATGCCGCCATTTTGGCGAAATCCGGCACCAGCGTGATGAGCATCAGGGCCAGCAGGGCGTGGATGATAATGACGATCGCAAGCGCCAACATCTGCCGCGACGCCGGCAGCGGTGCCAAATCGTCGGCAGGTTGCGGGCGCCAGCGGCTGCTGGCGAGGCCCGGTTCGGGCCGCATCGCGTCAGCCGCCCGGTGTGGCGAAGCGGTGGGTCAATGGCAGCTCGGGTTCGACCGGGCCGGGGACATGGCCGAACCAGCGCGCGACCTCGGCCTTGCCCGCATTATCGATGTGCAGACCCATCTTGGTCCGCCGCCATAAGACGTCTTCGGCGCATGTCGCCCATTCGTTGCGAACATAGTGATCGAGCTCGGCTTCGAACAGGCCACCGACGTTCAGGCCAAGACCAGCCGTCAGCAACGGTTCGGCGGCAGTGCCAAGGATCAGCGCCAGCCGGCGAACGAGCTTGGGGTCATAATTTTCCTGTTCGGCAATCAGTTTGTCGAGCCAGCGTTTGAAGGCCTGTTGACCAGTCTCGCCGCGCAGCTTTTCGACGGCGCCGCCGGGCAGGGGGGCACCGGCAGTCCAAGGCTTTGATCGGGGCGCTATGCGCTTCAGCACGTCTTCGGCGAGGACGCGATACGTCGTGATCTTGCCACCAACGACGGTCATCGCCGGTACGCCCTCATGCTCCACTAGCCGATAATCGCGCGTTGTCTCGCGATCGCCCTTGCCCTGTTCGAGGATAAGTGGTCGCACCCCGGCAAAACTATGGACGATGTCGGCGCGCGTCAGCGGACGCGAAAGGTAGCGATTGGCCGCCGCCAGCAGATAGTCGCTTTCCTGCAACGTGATCGCGGCGGCTTCGGGGGTGGCGATGTCGCGTTCGGTGGTGCCTATGAGCGAATAGTCGCGCTCATAGGGGATTACAAAAATGATGCGGCCATCTGGCTGCTGCAGCATGAAGGCGTCGCGGCCGAGGTGGACGCGTCTGGTGATGATATGTGAACCCTGAACCAGCCGCAGTGCCGGCACGTCGGTGCGGCCCATGACGTTGCGCGCCACTTCGGACGCCCAGGGACCCGCAGCGTTGATGATGCGCCGGGCTTTCAGGTGATGGCCATCGCTTAGGCTCAGCGTCCACAGATTGCCATCGAATATGGCACGGACGACGCGGGTGCGCGGCAGGATCAGTGCGCCTTTGTCGCGCGCATCCTGAAGATTGGTGATAACCAGCCGGGCATCGTCGACCCAGCCATCCCAATAACGAAACGCGCGGCTGAAGTTTGGCGAAAGCGCGCGTCCTGCCCGGTCCTGCCGCAGGTCGATACGCGTCGACCCCGGCACGATATTGCGCCTGGCGAGGTTGTCGTAAAGAAACAACCCGGCGCGCAGCATCCATTCTGGCCGGTCGCCTGGCGAATGCGGCAGGACAAAGCTTTGTGGCCAACTGATGTGCGGGGCAATGTCGAGCAGCACTTCCCGCTCGGCAAGGGCTTTGCGGACAAGCCCGAAGGCATAGAATTCAAGGTAGCGCAGACCGCCATGGATCAGCTTGGTCGATGCACTCGATGTCGCACCCCCAAGGTCATTGCCTTCGATCAGCGCCACGGAAAGCCCGCGGCCGCTGGCGTCGCGTGCGATCCCGGCGCCATTGATGCCGCCACCGATGATGGCGACATCATGGATACGGGAAAGAAGATCGGCTTCCGACATGCACGGGCTTAACTAGTCGCGACAAGCCGTTTAGGGAAGGCGGCATGACGACGAAAATATCCGGCGATCTCATTCTCGTGCTCGATGCCGGCACGACCTCAACCCGGGCAATCGCCTTCACAATTGGTGGCGAGATCATTGCCAGCGCCGGGCGGCCGCTGCATCAGCATTATCCCCAGCCCGGCTGGGTCGAACATGACGCTGCCGAGATATGGCAGATGAGCCGCGAATGCCTTTGCGAAGTCGCCAGCACAATCGGGACGCCGCGCATCGCCACTATTGGCATTACCAACCAGCGCGAGACCATGGTTTTCTGGGACAAACTCAGTGGCGAACCGCTTGCCCCGGCGATTGTGTGGCAGGATCGGCGCACCGCCGACACTTGCGCCGCGTTGAAGGCGCAGGGTCACGAACCCGCGGTGCAGGCCAAGACCGGACTGCTGCTCGACCCGTATTTTTCGGGCACAAAGATCCGTTGGGCGCTGGATAATTGGCCGGCAGTGGCACAGGCTGAGGCCGAAGGCCGCTTGCTTGTCGGTACGGTCGAAAGCTGGCTTATCTGGAAATTATCGGAAGCCGCCTGCCATGTCAGCGATGCCACCAACGCGTCGCGGACCTTGTTGATGGATATTGAAAGCTGCGAATGGGACGCTGGCTTGCTGGCGCTGTTCGGTGTGCCGCGCGCCATTCTGCCGACAATCGTCGACAGCGCCGGGCCGCTTGCCAGCACCGCATTATTTGGTGGTGAAACGCCGATCACAGGCTGTGCCGGCGACCAGCAGGCTGCGGCCATCGGCCAGGCCTGTCTCGAGCCCGGGCGCATCAAGGCGACCTATGGCACCGGCTGCTTCCTGCTTGCCCACGCCGGCGCCAAGCCGCCGCGATCGACGCACCGGTTGCTCTCGACCGTGGCCTGGCGTTTAAATGGCGTACCAGCCTATGCGCTCGAAGGGTCGATCTTCACCGCCGGCGCCGCAGTTCAATGGTTGCGCGACGGCCTTGGGCTGATTGCCAACAGCGCCGAAAGCGAAGCCTTGGCGCAAAGCGTGCCTGACAGTGGGGGGCTGGTGTTTGTGCCAGCGCTTGCCGGCATGGGCGCCCCCCACTGGCAGCCAGGCGCGCGCGGTCTGATCAGCGGCATTACAGCGGGCACTACCCGCGCCCATCTTGTCCGTGCCGCTCTCGAGGCGATGGGTCAGCAGACTGCCGATCTCGTCGATGCGCTCGCCGCCGATGGCGTGGCGGCGGCGGCGCTGCGGGTCGATGGCGGCATGGTCGCCAACAATTGGCTGTGCCAGGACCTTGCCGACAGCCTCGGGATTGCCGTGGAACGCCCGCGCGTGATTGAAACGACGGCATTGGGGGCCGCAATGCTTGCGGGTGTCGGGATCGGGCTGTTCGACAGCCTTCGCGCGGCGGCCGAAGCGATGTCGGCACCCGACCGTCGCTTCCTGCCGTGTGTCGATACCGGCACTCGTGCTGTGCGGCGGGATCGCTGGCATCGCGCCGTCGAGCAGGTATTGGCTGGAGTTGAGGTATGAACGAGGCCCCGTCGATCCTGTTTGGCCTGTCTGCCGCCGCGGCTTTTGCGTTGATGGCAATGGGCATCTGGCTGTTGCGACAATCCGGGGGCAACAAGGTCAAGGCCGGGTTGATGGTCTTGGCCGGCTTGGTCATCCTTTTCAACGCCTGGATCAACACCCTGCCTGTCCCGGCGACCTGAGACATTCGACCGCTTGCGGCGCAGCACCAGCGCGCTACTGTGTTTGCTCAAAGACGATGGGGATGGATGATGCGGATCAGAAACACGGTCAGCGTTCTGGCACTGGCCGGCGCGATGTGGGTGTTGCCGGGGGATGGTGACGCCGCCGGACCGATCCGCTTTGCCAGCATCAATGCCGAACGCCTTGTCAACGCCGCTTCCGAACCCGGCAACTGGATGACACATGGCGGAACCTACGCCGAACAGCGCTATGCCAATCTCGAACAGATAAGCGCCGCCAATGTTGCCGGGCTCGGTCTCGCCTGGACGTATGAGTTCGACAGCAACCGCGGACAGGAAGCGACTCCGTTGGTCGTTGATGGCGTTATGTACACAACCTCGGCCTGGTCGAAGGTTGTCGCGCTCGATGCCGCCACCGGCGCGGTCAAATGGACCTATGATCCCGAAGTGCCCATGGACCGCGGCCATTCGGCATGCTGCGATGTGGTCAACCGCGGTGTCGCGGCTTGGGGTGGGATGATCTTTGTCGGTGCCCTCGACGGTCGGCTGATCGCGCTTGATGCCGCCACTGGCAAGGTGAAATGGACGCAGCAGACCTTTGACAAGAACCAGCCATATACCATCACCGGCGCGCCGCGCGTGGTGAAGGGCAAGGTCTTGATCGGTAACGGTGGCGCCGAACTGGGCGTGCGCGGCTATATCACTGCCTATGACGCTGCGACCGGCAAGAAGGCCTGGCGCTTCTACACCATCCCCGGCGACCCGGCGAAGGGCCCCGATGGAGAGGTCTCGGACGACGTGCTCAGGGCCAAGGCGGGCGACACCTGGTCGGGCAAGTTCTGGGCGGCCGGTGGCGGCGGCACGATGTGGGACGCGATCGTCTATGATGCCGAGCTCGATCACCTCTACATCGGGGTCGGTAACGGCAGCCCGTGGAATCACGAAGTCCGCTCGCAAGGCAAGGGCGATAATCTCTTCCTGTCGTCGGTGGTGGCGCTCGATCCGAACACCGGCAAATACCTCTGGCATTATCAGGGCACGCCCGGTGAAACCTGGGATTTCACCCAGACCCAGCCGATCATGCTGGCGACGCTCAATATCGATGGCAAACCGCGCAAGGTGCTGATGCAGGCGCCCAAGAACGGCTTTTTCTATGTCATCGACCGCGAAACCGGCAAGCTGATCAGCGCCAAGGGTTTTGTACCGCAGACCTGGACAACCGGGGTCGATATGGCGACCGGCCGGCCGATCGAGGTGCCCGAGCAACGCTATCGCACCGGCACCGCGCTGGTCACGCCCTCGGCGCTCGGCGCGCATAATTGGCACCCGATGGCGTTCAGCCCCAAAACGGGGCTGGTGTATCTGCCGGCGCAGGAAGTGCCCTTCGCCTATCAGAATGATGCCGCCTACAACCACAAGCAGGGGGCGTGGAACATCGCCGTGGTCGCCGCGCTCAATGCCCCGCCGAACAGCACCGAGGCGACTCGCGCAACGCGGGCCATCCTGAAGGGGCAGTTGCTCGCCTGGGACCCGGTCAAGCAGAAGGAAGTCTGGCGCGTCCAATATGATGGCCCGTGGAACGGTGGCGCGCTGGCGACGGCGGGCAATCTGGTCTTCCAGGGCAATGCCAAGGGCAAGTTCCAAGCGTTCGATGCCAGCACCGGCAAGAATTTGTGGAGCTTTGATGCACAAACCGGCGTGATGGCCGGGCCGGTAAGCTATACCGTCAACGGTACGCAATATGTCGCGGTCAGCGCCGGCTATGGCGGCGCCTATGCGCTGTCGACCGGCTATGTCGACGGGCCGCAGCGTGTGCAGCCCAATGGCCGCATGCTGGTGTTCAAGCTCGGCGGCACCGGCAAGCTGCCAGCCTATGACGCACCGGCGCTGGCCCCGGCAAATCCGCCCACTGGCGCGTTCACAGCGCAGCAGATTGCCGCTGGCGGCAATATCTTCGAAGGCAATTGCGGGATCTGCCATGGCGCCGGTGCACGCTCGGGCGGGCTGGTTCCCGATCTGCGCCGTTCGGGAGCGCTCTCGGATGCCGAAACCTGGGCAGCGGTCGTCCATGGCGGCATCCTCAAGGATCGCGGCATGGTGAGCTTCTCGAAATGGTTTACCCCGGCCGAGATCGAATCGGTGCGTGCCTATGTCGGCGAACAGGCGAAATTCCTCGCCAGCGCGGACGGCCAGGCCCTTGCCGACAAGGGTGCCGATTCAAAATAGTTTCCCCCGGTCTGCCACACGCCTATCAAGCGGCATGGACCGGGAAGCACAGATCGATGCGGCGCTTGCTGCCGGCGATGTCGCCGGCGCAGTGGCGCTGTCGCGCGCAGCGCTGGCGGCGGGATCGCCCGACCCTTTTGCCTGTAACCTGGTTGCCTGGGCCGATATCGAGGCGGGCAGGGCCGCGGAAGGCGAGGCGCTGGCTCGGCGAGGGCTGGCATTGGCGCCCGATGATCCGGGTCTGCTGACGACGCTGGGCCTCGCACTGCGCCGTCAGAGCCGGCTGCGCGAGGCCCTGGCTGCTTATGATGCCGCTATTGCGCTGGCCCCCGATTACGCCGTGGCCTGGCTCGAGCGCGGCTTTGCGCTGCATCAGGGCAATTCGCTGCAACTGGCGGCGCAAAGCTATGGCCGGGCAGCGGCGCTCGATCCGGGGCAGGCGCCGGCCTTTGCCGGGATGGCGGCGATAGCCTCGACGCAGGGAGAGGGGGGCGAGGCGCGGCGCTTTGCTAGCGAGGCACTGGCGCGTGATCCGCGCGATGCCGTAGCGCACTGTGCGATTGCGCGCGCCGATGTCGCCGATGGCGCTGAGGACGCAGCGGTGGCGCGTTTGGAGGCGCTGCTGAGTGCTCCAGGGCTCAATATCGACAATCGCAGCGCGGCGCTGTCGCTGCTGGGTGATGCGCTGGCCAAGACCGGTGAACCGCAGAGAGCGCATGATGCCTGGGCTGCGGCCAAGGCGTCGCTGCCCGACCGTTTCCCGCAGATGGCGGCAGCTGAACCGCTCGTTGACATGGTGGCGCGTATCGATGCCGCCGTGCTGACCGGGCCGGATCGCTTTGCTGTGCCGGGGGCAGCCCCTGAGCGGAGGCATGCTTTTCTGCTCGGCTATCCACGCTCGGGGACGACATTGGTTGAAACCATTCTCGCCACGGCACCGGGCGTGGTGACGCTGGAAGAATTGCCGACCCTGTTGGCGGCTGAAACGTACTTCTATTTACTGGCGGACGGCCCGGCGGCGCTCGGCTCGATGGATGCGGCTACGGCGGACAGTTTGCGTACCGCTTATTGGCAGCGCGTTTCCGATTTTGGCGTGGCGCCTGAAGCCCGGCTCTTCGTCGATATGGACCCGTTGAAGACGATGGACCTGCCGCTCATCGGCCGGCTGTTTCCTGCGGCTACGGTCATCGTCATGCGGCGCGACCCGCGCGATGTCTTGCTCAGTTGCTTTCGCCAGAATTTCGCCGCGAGCCCGATCGCCTTCGAATTCGCCTCGCTGGCGCGCGCCGCCCGCCATTATGACGCGCTGATGCGGTTGCAGCGTCACAGCCTTGCGCGCATGGCCAATCCGGTATTCGAGCTGCGTTACGAAGAACTGGTCGCCGATTTCGACGGTGTTACCCGGCGGCTGTGCACGGCGCTCGGGCTCGAATGGAGTGAAGCCCTGCGCGACTTCGGCGCCACCGCCCGGCAACGCAATGTCAGCACTGCCAGCGTCGGCCAGGTGCGTCGCGGCCTCTATAATGGCGGCGGTCAATGGCAGCGTTTTGCAGCGCAATTGGCACCGGTCCTGCCGGTTCTGCAGCCGTGGCTTGACGAATTCGGCTATGCCTAGCGCCGCCGCGTCAGCTCTTTCATAGCCTTGTCCAGCCCTTCCAGCGAAAGCGGGTACATGCGGTCGTTCATGATCGTCTTGATCATCTGGATCGACTGGCTGTGCCCCCAGCTTTTTTCAGGAATGGGGTTCAACCATATTGAAGCGTGATAGACATCGAGCATCCGGCTGATCCAAACATCGCCGGCTTCCTCGTTCCAATGTTCGACCGAGCCGCCCGGGTAGTTGATCTCATAGGGGCTCATCGAGGCATCACCGACGAACACCAGCTTGTAGTCATGCGGGAATTTGTGGAGCAACTCCATCACCGGGGTCCGTTCAGACCAGCGCCGCTTGTTGTCCTTCCACAGCGCCTCATAGGGGCAATTGTGGAAATAGAAGAATTCCATATGCTTGAATTCGCTCCGTGCGGCCGAGAACAATTCCTCGCAGACCTTCACATGCGGGTCCATCGAGCCGCCGACATCGAGCATGAGCAGCAGCTTGACCGCATTGTGGCGCTCCGGCCGCATGACAATGTCGAGATAGGCCTTTTTCGCCGTGCCCGAGATGGTCGAATCGAGATCGAGTTCATCGGCTGCGCCATCGCGGGCAAAGCGACGCAAGCGGCGCAGTGCGACCTTGATATTGCGGGTGCCGAGTTCGACCGAATTGTCGAGATTCTTGAATTCGCGCTTGTCCCAGACCTTGACGGCTTTGCCCTGGCGTCCTTCCTTCTGGCCGATGCGGACGCCCTCAGGGTGTGAGCCCTGCGCGCCGAAGGGCGATTTACCGGCGGTGCCGATCCATTTGTTGCCGCCTTCGTGGCGCTTTTTCTGTTCTTCGAGCCGCTCCTTGAGCGTCTCCATCAGCTTGTCCCAGCCCAGCTTTTCGAGCTCTGCCATTTCCTCAGGCGACAGGTTCAACTCGGCGACGGCCTTAAGCCAATCGGCCGGGATCTCCGCATTTTCAGTGTCAAAACTCGTTTCTATTCCTTTGAAAACTTTAGCAAATACCATGTCAAATTTGTCGAGCAGGCCCTCGTCCTTCACATAGGTGGCGCGTGCCAGATAATAGAAATCGGTAATTGACCAGTCGATGACATTGGCCTGCATTGCTTCGAGCAACAGCAGATGCTCCTTCAGTGAGGCCGGGATTTTCGCAGCGCGAAGCTCGTCGAGAAAATTCAAAAACATGACGCCACGCTAACTCAGTGCTGCTGCCGCCGCCAGTGTCTTCAACGTGCGGTTCGGCGGGAATTGCGTGGTGATCCGGCCACCGGGGTAAAAGGCTTCGATGCGGGCCTGCTTCGGCGTGTCGGCGAGCGCCGCCGCCAGCGCTTCTGGCGTCCAGCCAGCGGGGCTGGAAACCAGCCAGTCGGCGCTCCATGGGCGGTAGACGGCAACATCGGGGCCTTCGACGCCGAACA
>JBMOFG010000042.1:0-10156 GCA_049314415.1 Polymorphobacter sp. | reverse complement strand
CCCCAGCCCGGCCCCATCGAAGTAATACTTCGATGGGCACCTGACGCCGGAGGCAAGAAAATGCGCATCATCTCAGGCCATTGGCGCGGCCGCGCCCTCATCGCCCCGCCGGGTGACGCTACCCGCCCGACAGCGGACCGGGTCCGCGAGGCGCTGTTCTCGATGCTGACCAGCCGGCTCGGCAGCTTCGAAGGGCTGCGGGTGTTCGACGGCTTTGCCGGCACCGGCGCGCTCGGCATCGAGGCGCTGTCGCGCGGCGCGGCGCATGGCACCTTTGTCGAGCGCGACGGCGAAGCGATCAAGGCGCTGCGCCGCAATGTCGAGGGCATGCAACTCAACGCTACGATCATCGCCACACCGATGGAGAGCCTCGGCCTCGCGCCGGCGCCATGCGACCTCATCATGCTCGATCCGCCCTATGCCTCGGGCCTCGCCGAACCGGCGCTGGCGCGGCTGGCGACCAATGGCTGGATCGCACCCCATGCGCTGATTTCGGTTGAAACCAGCCGCAAGGAAGCACTCGAAACCAACCATGAGATCCTCGCCGTCCGCGATCATGGCAAAGCCAGGCTGCACCTGCTTCGCGCCGCCGGCTAGAGCGTCTTGCGACCAATCCGGCAGGGCCTCCGGCGCGATATTATGCGCTGCGTTCCCGGACACAGGGGTAGGTGCCGATCAGTTTCACCCATTTGGTATGAAAACGCAGCTCTTCCAACGCCAATTGGACGCCGATATCGGACGGCGAGCCGACGATTTCGGCATAGAATTCCGCCGCGGCAAACGATCCGTCGCGGATATAGCTTTCCAGCTTGGTGATGTTGATGCCGTTGGTGGCAAAGCCGCCCAATGATTTGAACAGCGCTGCCGGCACGTTGCGCACTTCGAAATTGAGGCTGGTCATCGCCAGCACAGCCGGGGCCGGCAGCGGCGCGGCCTCGCGCGCCAGCACCACGAAACGCGTGGTATTATGGTCTGCATCTTCAATGCCTTCGGCGAGGATGGTCAGGCCGTAAAGCTCGGCCGCCAGCGTCGACGCAATCGCAGCGACACGGGCATCACCGACACTGGCGACTTGCGCGGCGGCGGCGGCGGTATCGAAATAGCCGACCGCTTCCAGCCCCCAGCCGCGGGTGCGGTTGCGGCATTGGCCGAGCGCCTGCGGGTGGCTGATGACCTGGCGCAATTCGTCCTGGCCACCGATGCCGAGCAGGCAATGGCGCACGCGCACGAAATGTTCGCCCGCAATGAACAGGCCTGATTCGGGCAGCAGGAAATGGATATCGGCAACACGCCCGTGCAGCGAATTTTCGATGGGAATGACGGCCCGCGCAGCACGGCCGGTCTGCACGGCTTCGATGGCATCTTCGAAGGACGCACAGGGCAGCGCCGGCGCTTGCGGAAAAAGTTCGCGCACGGCCTGATGCGAATAAGCGCCGGGCGCGCCTTGAAAGGCAATGGCGTTTTGGGGGCTGGCAGCGGCGCTGGCCAGCATGGTTTCGACAAGGGCCTGCGCCCGTGGAGGATAGCTGCTCATGTTCTGCCCGTTAAGCGAGCCGCGACGAATGCGCAAACCCTTGAACCAAGGCTTGCCCCCATGGAGTCGGCTGCTATAGCAGCGCCACAAGTTCTGGAATGTGGGGCGTGGGGAAAATCCGCCGGCCCCGATGCACGGGAGCCACTGCGTGGACAGTTTCGAATTCAACAAGATTGCTGGCGGCGTGCTGGCCGGCGCCGTGGCGCTGCTGGCGATCAACATCGCCACCGACAGCATCTATCATCCGGCAGCGCTCGAAAAGCCGTCTTATATCGTTGAAGGCGTCGAGGTCGAAGCCGCTGCCGAAGGCCCGGCCGAGGTCGCCAAGCCGATCGCTTTCTACCTTGCTTCGGCAAGCGTGGAAAAGGGCGAAGCCGTTTTCAAGAAGTGCGCCGCCTGCCATAACGCCGAAAAGGGCGGCGCCGCCGGCATCGGTCCGAACCTTTACGGCATCGTCGGCCGTGGCCATGCCGCTATGCCGGGCTTTGGTTACTCTGACGCGCTCAGCGCGATGAAGGGCAAGCCCTGGAGCTTCGATGAGCTCAACGCCTGGCTGACCAGCCCCAAGGCCTATGCCGCCGGCAACAAGATGAGCTTTGCCGGCATCGGCAAACCCGAAGATCGCGCCGCGGTCATCGCCTATCTCAATGCCAAGAGCGACAGCCCGCTGCCGCTGCCCGCCGTGCCGGCCGAAGCCGCACCCGCAGAAGCTGCACCGGCAGCAGACGCAGCGCCAGCCGACGCAGCGCCCGCAGCATAAGCATTGCACCATCGCCTCCGGATCGCCGGGGGCGGTGGCAAGTCACAGGCCGTAATGGCCCTTGACGATGGCCCAGCCTTCGTCCGCCGTCTCCACGATATGGAACAGGTCGAGATCGGCACGGCCGATCACGCCTTCATCGGCCAGCGCTTCGAAATTGACGACCTTGCCCCAGAATTCCTTGCCATAAAGCAGGATCGGCAGCGCCGCGACCTTGCCGGTCTGCACCAGCGTCAGCAGCTCGAAAAACTCGTCAAAAGTGCCGAAGCCGCCGGGGAAAACCGCCACCGCCTTGGCGCGCAACAGGAAGTGCATCTTGCGGAGCGCAAAATAGTGGAACTGGAACGAAAGCCCCGGCGTCACATAGGGGTTGGGCACCTGTTCGAACGGCAGCACGATGTTGAGCCCGACCGAGGGCGCTCCGGCTTCATAGGCGCCGCGATTGGCCGCCTCCATGATCGACGGGCCGCCGCCCGAACAAACGGTGAAGCTGCGCGCACCGTCGGCCCCCGGTGCCGAGGCGAGCCGCGCCAGTTCACGGGCGACGGTATAATATCGGGCCTTGGCGGCAAGCCGTTCGGCCACCGCATGCGTTTCAGGGGTGCTCGCCGCGGCCACCAGATCGGCCGCCGTTTCGGGCGACGGAATCCGCGCCGAGCCATAGAAGACGAAAGTTGATTCGATACCCGCCTCACCCAGCGCCAGTTCGGCCTTGAGCAGTTCGAGTTGGAAACGTACCGGGCGCAGATCGTCGCGCAACAAGAATTCATTGTCCTGAAAGGCGAGCGCATAAGCCGAATGCTCGGTCTGTGCCGTGCTTGTCGGCATACTGGCAACTAGGGCGTCCTCGCGGGCGCTGGGAAAAATGCTGGGCGGGATCTGCGGGGGGGCGGGGTTCATCATGGCGAAAGGCTGGTAGGCGCGTCGGATGCAAATGTCACGATCGGCGCATTGCCTTTGCGGCGTCGCCGGGTCACTCTGCCGCTTCTGTGGCGGAGTGCGCGTGCATGTTGCTGACCTCGATCGACGACCGTGGCGTCGCCCGTATTGTGATCGACCGACCCGACCGCCACAACGCCTTTGACGAAGCGCTGATCGCCGCGCTGACGGACAATTTCATCACCCTGGGCAACGACCCGGCGGTGCGCGCCATCATCCTGTCGGGCAATGGCAAATCCTTTTGCGCCGGGGCTGATATCGGCTGGATGCGCCGCGCCGCCGGCTGGAGCGAGGCGGAAAACCTCGCCGATGCCCTGACGCTGTCGGCGATGCTCAACGCCATCGATACCTGTCCGAAACCGGTGATTGCCCGTGTCCATGGCGTCGTCGCCGGCGGCGGTGTCGGGCTGGTCGCCTGTGCCGATATGGCAGTCGCCATCGAAGGCGCACAATTCCGGCTGTCTGAAGTCCGGCTCGGGCTGACCCCGGCGACCATCTCGCCCTTTGTCATCGGCAAGATCGGTGCCGGCCAGGCGCGGCGCTGGTTCCTGACGGCCGAAGGCTTTGGCGCCGCCGAAGCGGAGCGCATCGGCCTGACCCATGAAACGGCCATCGATAACGATGCCGCCGATGCGGTCATCGCCAATTGGCTGGCGCATCTCGGTGCCGCTGCCCCCGGCGCGGTCGCCGATGCCAAGCTGTTGGTTCGCAGTGTCGCGGGTGCGGCGGTAACGAGCGACTTGCGCGCGATGACGGCGGCTGCGATAGCGATGCGGCGCGCCTCTTCTGAGGGACAGGAGGGATTGGCGGCGTTTTTTGACAAACGCAAACCAGGATGGTCCCGATGAATCGCGCCTTTTTTGCAGCCTGCATGGTTGCCGCTTTTGCCGTCTCTCCAGCACATGCCGATCCGCGAGCCGATGTGCTGGCCGCCGTCGATACGGCACTCAAGGCGATCAACACTCAGGATGCGGCGCTGTTCGAAAAGATCATGCTGCCCGGGGCGATCATCACGGCGCAACGCTATGATGCGAATGGTGTGCTGCGCAGCGGGGTGCTTACCGTGCCCGAAATGGCCAAGCGGCTGCGCCAGCCCGGCCATACCATCGAAGAAAGCATTCACGAGCCCACTGTACTGGTGCAACGTGATCTGGCCCATGTCTGGGCGCCCTATACGCTCGATTATGATGGCAAACGCCTGCATTGCGGCGTCGATTCGTTCGGGTTGGCCAAGATCGATGGCAGCTGGCGGTTGACCAGCCTGACCTGGACGGCCGAACCAAAAGGCTGCGCGGGGTGATTTTTTGGCAACAGGGCGTGTTGCAAGCCGCACAGCGCGTGTAAGAGCGGCGCATGCACAAGCTTCTCATCGCCAACCGCGGCGAAATCGCCCGTCGCATCATCCGCACCGCCGATGCGATGAACATCGCCACCGTTGCGGTTCATGCCGATGCCGACGCCGCCAGCCCCTATGTCCGCGAGGCCGGCCAGGCGATAGCCATCGGCGCGGCCGACACCCGGCCCTATCTCGATGCCGACAAGATCATTGCCGCGGCCAAGCGCACAGGGGCGGATGCCATCCATCCCGGCTATGGTTTTCTGTCGGAAAACGCCGATTTCGCCAAGGCGGTGCGCAAGGCCGGGTTGATCTTCGTCGGGCCACCCGAAGCCGCGATGCGCGTCATGGCGCTGAAGGATTCGGCCAAGGCAGCAATGAAAAAGGCCGGCGTGCCGATCACGCCGGGCTATCAGGGCAATGATCAGTCCCTCGTCAGGCTGCAGCGTGCCGCCGAAGGCATGGGCTATCCGCTGCTGATCAAGGCGGTCGCCGGGGGCGGGGGCAAGGGCATGCGCGCCGTGCACGACGCAGCCGAATTCCAGGACGCGCTGATGGCCGCCCAGCGCGAAGGCCAGGCCAGTTTCGGCAACGCCTCGGTGATGCTGGAAAAGCTCATCCAGCGCCCGCGCCATGTCGAGGTGCAGGTCTTTGCCGATGCGCAGGGCAATGTCGTCCACCTGTTCGAGCGCGATTGCTCGCTGCAACGCCGCCACCAGAAGGTCATCGAGGAAGCCCCTGCCCCCGGCCTGTCCGACCGGCTGCGCCACACGCTCGGCATTGCGGCGGCCACCGCGGCGCACGCCATTCATTACCAAGGCGCCGGCACGGTCGAGTTCATTCTCGATCTCGACACGGTCGATGCCGAGGGCGATCCGGCCTTCTACTTCATGGAGATGAACACCCGCCTGCAGGTCGAGCACCCGGTGACCGAGGCGATTACCGGCCATGATCTCGTCGAATGGCAGTTGCGTGTGGCCCGCGGCGAAATGCTGCCGGCGCACCAGGACGCTATCACCGTCACCGGTCACGCCGTCGAAGCGCGGCTTTATGCCGAGGATGCCGAAGGCGGCTTCCTGCCGTCCACCGGCACATTGTTGCGGCTGGCATTTGGTGCTGGGGATGGCGTCCGCATCGATACCGGCGTCGAAACCGGCAGCCGCATCGGGCTCGATTTCGACCCGCTGATCGCCAAGGTCATCGCGTGGGGCCCCGACCGCACCACCGCCATCGACCGGCTGGTCGGCGCGCTCGACGGCACGATTGTCGAAGGGCTGAAATCCAACCGCGCCTTCCTCGCGCGGCTCGCCAACCACCCGGCCTTTCGCGCCGGCGAAGTCGATACCGGCTTCATCGCCCGCCATGCCGAAGCGCTGGCGCCGGCAGCAACCGTCCCCGAAACGGCCCTGCTGCTTGCCGCGCTGGCGCTGGTGCTGCCGGAGACCGCCGCAGCCAAGCCGCACGCCGTCTCGCCCTTTGCACGCGGCGGCTTCCGCCTCAACCTGCCCGAAGAACGCCATGTCCGGCTATGGAACGGTGATACGCTGCACAGCCTGACGCTGCGCCCGCATGGCGACCGCTGGCGCATCGCCGGGCTCGACAGCATCGCCGAAATCGGCGCGACGCGCGGCCCCGGCACGGCGATCAGCGCCGATCTGGGTGCCGCCATGGCCAGCGGCCATGTCGTGATGACCGAAGGCGCCATCGAGGTGCGCATGGCCGGGCAAAGCTTCCGCCTCGCCACCCGCGCGCCGCAGCGCGACGCCGTGGCCGGTGCCGGCGATGGCCGCATCCACGCGCCAATGCCGGGCCGGGTGCTCGCGGTCGATGTCGCCGCCGGGCAAAGCGTCGCGGCGGGCGACCGGCTGCTGGTGCTCGAAGCCATGAAGATGGAGCACCGCATCACCGCCCGCGCCGCCGGCACCGTGCAGGCAGTGCATGTCGCCACCGGAGACCAGGTCGCCGACGGGATGCTGCTGGTGGAGATCGGCGCCTGATCTTCTGAGGAAGGGCCTGCGGCGCACATATCAAGGGCCTCCGGCGGCCTGGGTGTAAGAAAGCAGGGCCTCCGGCGGCTGGGGCCGCAGGCCCCAGCCGCCCTCTGGCTTCTGGCAATAATATCAACGGGCCTTGCCGCCTTTCAAGCTGACCGGCGGATATCTGGCATGTGCGGCCTGCCGCGCGTCAATCCTGCTCGCCGCGTTCGCGCCAGGCAAGGATGATGCCGGGCAAGGCGAGGCTGGCGATACCAAAGCCCGACAACAGATCGATGGCGCCGTCGCGCGTCGGAAACCACCAGCCCAGCAGCTTGGCCGGGATCGTGTAGAGAAACGCCAGGAACAGCGCGCCAATGATGCCATAATGACTGGCGCGATAGGCGCTGTCGCGCTCGGCGCGTTCGCGTTCATCGAGCATCGTGTCGGGCGCGTTGGCGCGCTGGTTGCGGATGTCGACGAACAGGAACACCCCGGCAAACAGTCCGACGAGCCGCAGGATGGCAAAGGGTAGCGAGGTGCCGCCATCCTGGTCGGGCCAAATGGCGCCGCCGAGATAGCCAAGCGGCATCGCCACCAGCACGACCAGCGACAGGGCGCGGGCGGTGCGCAGCTTCAGCCGCAGCGGGGGATAAATTGCCATCTCGATCCTTTCTCTTTATTTAATATTATAAATAAATTAGATATTTATGCTGGACGGGGATCATCCCCCGCAAGCCCAAAATGATAAGATCCAGTCGTGCCGGCTGCCTCGCTATCGTTCGTCTCCCGCTGCCGGACGCGCCAACTGGCTCGCCAGCGACTGAAAAGGGACCAACGAAAACAGCGCCTCCACCGGCACGCCGAATACGGCCGCCAGCTTCAGCCCCAATTCGAGGCTGGGGCCGTACTGGCCGCGTTCGAGAAAGCCGATCGTCTGCGGATTGACTCCGACACGTTCGGCGAGCGCCGCGCGCGACAGGCCGGCTTCGACGCGGAACAGCGTGAGCCGGTTGTGCAGATTGATCGAATCGTTACCGCTGACCATGATTCGTTGTGTATACGCAATGATCATTTGCGTCAAGCAAGACCTTTCGCGCCTGCATCAACACGCCTAGAAGTGGCGCATGACCTACACCCAGCTCCGCTACAATCACGGCGACACCATCGAGATGCTGCGCGACAGCGTCCGCGCCTTCGCCGCCGCCGAGATCGCACCGCGCGCCGCCGAGATCGACACCAGCAACCAGTTTCCGATGGATTTGTGGAAAAAGCTAGGCAACCTCGGCCTCCACGGCATCACCGTCAAGGAAGCGGATGGCGGCGCTGGCCTCGGCTATCTCGCCCATGTCATCGCCATCGAGGAAATCAGCCGCGCCTCGGCTGCGGTCGGCCTGTCCTATGGCGCGCATTCGAACCTGTGCATCAACCAGATCAACCGCTGGGGCACCGCCGACCAGAAGGCGCGCTACTTGCCCAAGCTGATTTCGGGCGATCATGTCGGCAGCCTGGCGATGTCCGAACCGGGCAGCGGCTCCGATGTCATTTCGATGAAGCTGCGCGCCGACCGCCGTGGCAATGATGCCTTTGTCCTCAACGGCAACAAATTCTGGATCACCAACGGCCCCGATGCCGATACGCTCGTCGTCTATGGCAAGACCGATCCCGCCGCCGGCCCCAAGGGCATCACCGCCTTCCTGATCGAGCGCGGCATGAAGGGGTTTTCGACGGCGCAAAAGCTCGACAAGCTCGGCATGCGCGGGTCGAACACCTGCGAACTGGTCTTCGAGGATTGCGAAGTGCCGGCCGAGAATGTCCTCGGCGGGGTCGGTATGGGCGCCAAGGTGCTGATGTCGGGCCTCGATTATGAACGCGTCGTGCTGTCGGGTGGCCCCTTGGGCATCATGGCGGCGTGCATGGATGTCGTCGTGCCCTATGTCCATGACCGCAAGCAGTTCGGCCAGTCGATCGGCACTTTCCAGCTGATGCAGGGCAAGCTGGCGGACATGTATGTCGCGCAATCGACAGCGCGCGCCTACACCTATGCGGTGGCCGACGCCTGCGATCGTGGCGAAACCACCCGCAAGGATTCGGCCGGCTGCATTCTCTATTCGGCCGAAAAGGCCACCTGGATGGCGCTGGAGGCGATCCAGTGCCTCGGCGGCAACGGCTATATCAACGATTACCCCACCGGCCGCCTGCTGCGCGATGCCAAGCTGTACGAGATCGGCGCGGGGACCTCCGAAATCCGCCGCTACCTGATTGGCCGCGAGCTTTTCGACGAAAGCGCCTGAGGATGCACCCTTGAGAATCCTCGGCGCTGTCCTCGCCGGCGGTGCATCGACCCGCTTCGGATCCGACAAGGCGCTGGCGCTGTTCGCCGGCCGGCCGCTGATTGCCCATGCCATTGCCGCGCTGGCGCCACAGGTCGAAAGCCTGGTGATCATCGGGCGCGACTGGCCGGGCCTGCCGCGGGTCGATGATTTGCCGGTGGCGGGGCTTGGCCCGATTGGCGGGCTGTGCGGCGCGCTTTCGCATGGCCATGCTCAGGGGTTCGATGCGGTGCTGGTGGTGCCGTGTGACACACTCGGGCTGCCGGCCGATCTGGCGGCGCGCCTGGCGCCCGGACCCGCCGTGGCGCGCGGCCAGCGCAGCATTGGCCTGTGGCCGGCCAATCTCGCCCCGGCGCTGCTTGCCCGCCTGGCGAGCGGCGGCAGCCGCGCTCTGCATGTCTGGGCCGATATTTGCGAGGCGCGCGAGGTCGATTGCGGGCCGCTGCACAACATCAACCATCCTGAAGATCTCGGCTAGGTCAACGCCGTGTCACGTCCGACGGCCTTGTTGCAATGCGCCACCGGCATTGGCGCACTGTGCCTGATGGACGCCATCGTCAAGCATCTGGCGGTCACCACGCCGATCCCGGTCATCACGCTCGGCCGCTACGCCACCGGCACGCTGCTGGCGTTGCTGGTGTGGCAGTGGCAGGGCCGACCGGCGTTGACGCGGGCGATGCTGCCGCTGCATCTGGTGCGCGGCGTCCTGATCGCTGCGATGGCCTTTACCTTTTACTGGTCGCTGAAGACGCTGCCGCTTGCCGAAGCCATCACCCTGTCGTTCATCGCGCCGCTGCTCATGCCACCGATGGCAAGCCTGATGCTGGGGGAGCGGATGCAACCCCGCCTGCTCGCTGCCGGTGCTCTGGGCTTTGTCGGGGTGCTGATCACCGTGCAGGGGGCGCCACGCTTCGACGGTGACCGGCTGGTGGCGCTGGCCGCGGTGCTGTTCGCGGCGGTCGCCTATGCCGCGGCCTCGGTGCTGCTGCGCGCCCGTGGGCACAGGATGGCGCCACCATTGTGACGCTGATGAGCGCTGCCGTGCCGATGCTGGTGCTCAGCCCGATAGCCATTGGCGCCGATATGCCCGGGTTGCGGGCGGTCGGCTGGCTGCTGCTGATGGGGCTGGTCGGCAATATCGGCGTGCAACTGATCAGCCGTGCCTATGCCCGCATCGAAGCGCAGGTGCTGGCGGTGATGGAGTTCAGCGCCCTGCCCTGGGCCGCGCTTTATGGCTGGCTGTTCTTTGCCGAGCCGGTGCGCCCGCAAGTCTGGGCCGGG
>JBMOFG010000041.1:0-10295 GCA_049314415.1 Polymorphobacter sp. | reverse complement strand
TATCCGCGGCCATGCAAGCGACTATGATCGTTGGGCACAACTGGGCCTGACCGGCTGGGGCTGGGCCGATGTGCTGCCCTATTTCCGTAAATCCGAAGACAGCGACCGGGGTTCGGACGAATTCCACGGCGCTGGCGGCCCCTTGCACACCAGCCGCAAGGGAGCATTGCCGCACGTTCTCAACAAGGTGTTCATCGATGCCGCCGTCGAGGCCGGCTACACGCGCACCGATGATTTCAACGGGCCGCAGTTCGAAGGCGCCGGCATGTACGATGCCACCATCAAGGACGGCAGCCGCTTTTCCGCCGCCAAGGGCTATCTGACCCCCGATGTGCGTGCCCGGCCGAACCTCGAAATCCGCACCGAGGTCCAGGTCGAGCGTGTCACCTTCGAAGGCAAGCGCGCCACCGGCATCGCCTACAAGCGGGCCGGCAATGCCGAAACCGCGCAAAGCCGCGAAGTCATCTTGTGCGGCGGCGCGGTCAACTCCCCGCAGCTGCTGATGCTGTCGGGCATCGGCCCCGCCGCGCATCTGAAGGCCCTGGGCGTGCCGGTGGTGCACGACAGTGCCGATGTCGGCGGCAATCTCCAGGACCATCTCGACATGATCGTGCAATGGGAGTGCTCGCAACCGATCACGCTCAACGGCAATTCCAAGTTCCTGAACAAGCTGAAAGCGCTCGGTCTGTGGGTCTTTGCCAAGACCGGCAATGGCGCACATATGCCGACCTCGTCGGGCGCTTTCCTGTCGAGCCGCGAAGGCCTGGCGGCGCCCGATCTGCAAATCCATTTCATGCCCTATCGCGGCGAACCGCATGGCCGCGGCACGATGAACCCGGCGCATGGCTATCAGATGCACATCTGCCAGTTGCGTCCTGAAAGCCGCGGCACCGTGCGTCTCACCTCGCCCGACCCGCTGGTGCACCCGGCTATTGATCCGCGCTACCTAACCGCGCCCGAAGATGTCGAAACACTCTATCGCGGCGTTGAAATGGCGCGCGAAATCGGCCGCCAGCCAGCGTTCAACGACTATCGCATCAGCGAAACCTGGCCTGGCCCGGCGGGCAAGGACCGCGAATCGACCGTCGCCATGATGCGGCAATGGGGCGAAACCATCTACCATCCGGTCGGCACCTGCCGCATGGGCGTTGATGAAACGGCGGTTGTCGATGGCGCGCTGCGCGTCAACGGCGTCGAGGGGCTGCGTGTCATCGATGCGTCGGTGATGCCCTATCTCGTTTCGGGCAACACCAACGCCCCCACCATCATGATCGCCGAAAAGGCCGCCGACCTTATTGCCCAGCGCCAGAAGCTGGAACGGCAACTGGGCATTGCGGCGTGAGCGTAGCGCCCTTCGCCATCCCCGTTGAACCGCTCGAAGTCGCGCTGATCCGCTCGCGCGTCGGGGCGTTCCGCTTCTTTGAAGAGCCCGAGAATGCCGGCTGGAGCCATGGCGCCAACCGCGATTATATGGAGCGGCTGCGCACCCATTGGCTCGAAAGTTTCGACTGGCCGGCGGCAGTCGCGCGCCTCAACCGCCACCCGCAGGTACGCGTCGATGTGGGGGACGGCTTTCACCTCCACGCCATCCACCGCCGTTCATCGCGGTCCGATGCAAGGCCACTGCTCATCGCGCACGGCTGGCCGGGGTCGATCCTTGAATTCGATACGATCATCGAACGCCTTGCCGAACCCGAAGATCCCGCACAGCCGGCCTTCCACGTCGTCGCACCCTCGCTCCCCGGCTATGCCTGGTCCGACAAGCCGAAGAACCCTATCGGCCCGCGCGGCGTTGCGGCGCTGTACGACCGGCTGATGGGTGTGCTTGGCTATGACCATTTCATCTATCAGGGCGGTGACTGGGGTTGTGTCATCGGCGGCTGGATGGGGCTCGATTCCAAGAAGATCACCGCGCTGCACATCAATGGCTATGGCCTGCGCAGCAGCAACATGGCGCCCGACACCCCGGCCGATATCGCCTGGCTGCAAAAGGCCATGGCGATTCGCGACACCGAAACCGCCTATCTGCAGTTGCAGGGTACCAAGCCGCAGAGCCTGGGCTTTGCCATGATGGATTCGCCGATGGGGGTGGCGGCCTGGTTCGCCGAGAAATTCGTCGGCTGGTCGGACGTGCCGGGGCGGTTCAGCGATCCGCCGTTCAGCTTCGACCAGATGCTGACCAACATCATGATCTACCTGACGACGCGCAGCTTCCTGTCGGCAACATGGATCTATCGCGGCATGTTCCTCGAAGGGGGCTTCGGGATTCCCGATGGCCGCCGCATCGAAGTGCCGACCGGCGTCGCCAGCTTCCCGCATGATCTGCTGCTGTTCCCGCCGCGGCCGATGGTCGAGCGCGGCTATAATGTCGTGCACTGGACCGACATGCCGCGCGGCGGCCATTTCGCCAGCCTTGAAGAACCCGAACTGCTGCTCGCCGACCTTCGGGCGTTCGTTTCCGGGCTGTGATGCCGCTGCCGGAATGGCGGGTCGCGCCGGGGCTGACGCCCTATCCCGAGGCGTTGGCGACGATGGAGGACCGCGTTGCTGCCATCCGCGCTGGCTCTGCACCGGAACTGGTGTGGCTTGTCGAGCATCCGCCGCTCTACACTGCCGGCACAAGTGCCGAACCGCATGATCTGCTCAGCCCGGATCGGTTTCCGGTGTTCAATACCGGGCGCGGCGGCAAATACACCTATCATGGTCCGGGGCAACGCACGGCCTATGTGATGCTCGATCTGGATGCGCGCAGCCGCGACCTGCGCCGTTATGTCGCAGGGTTGGAAGTATGGATTATCGCAGCACTTGCCGACCTCGGGGTCGCAGCGCGGGTCATCCCGGGCAAGATCGGCGTGTGGACCGACAACGGCACCAGCCCGGCCAAAATTGCCGCGATCGGCGTGCGCGTGCGGCGCTGGGTCAGCTATCATGGGCTTGCGATCAACGTTGCGCCCGACCTTGCACACTTCGACGGGATCGTGCCGTGCGGCCTTTCGGACCCGGTGACCAGCCTGACGGCGCTGGGTCGGGCGGCGACGCTCGCCGATGCCGACAGTGCGCTGGCGCGGCACCTGCCGGCGTTGCTGGCGGGCCTTGCCCGCGGCTGAATCGTCCCGCGGAACTATGTGCAATAAACTTATCGACAAGCCTCTTGAGGCGAAGCTGATTTGTGCTAATGTCTACCTCAGTTGGGGGATTAGGGCAAACCGTCCCAACTTTGTCCTGGGTCCAGGATTCATCCTTAGGAGACTAAAATGGCTGACATGATTTCGAAGCTGAAGACTGCCGCTCTCGTTGCCGGCGCTACCCTGTTTGTCGTCGCTTGCGGCGAAAAGGCCGCTGAACCCGCAGCTGAGCCGGCCACCACCGAAGCAGTTGCTGCTCCGGAAGCCGCTCCTGCTGCTGACGCTGCCGCCACCGACGCTGCAGCCGCTCCGGCCGCTGATGCCGCTGCTGCTCCTGCTGCTGACGCTGCAGCTGCTCCGGCCGCTGACGCTGCTGCTGCTCCGGCAGAAGCCAAGTAAGCTCGACAACGTCGTAGCTTAGTTTAGGAAAGGGCCACCGCAAGGTGGCCCTTTTTTTTTGAGAAGGAAAGACGCATGAGCCTGCCAGAAATTACCGAACAGATGACATCGCGTATCGGCGCCGGTGGCAATTTCAAAAAGTCCGTCAAATTCGATTTCGGCGACGATGGCGTTGTCCGCATCGACGACAAGGTGCAGCCGCCCATCATCGACAATGAAAATGCCGCCACCGACTGCACCATCAAGGTGAAGCTTGCCGATTTCATGGATATCGCCAGCGGCAAGCAGAACGCTCAGATGGCGTTCATGATGGGCAAGCTCAAGGTTGAAGGCGACATGTCGGTCGCCATGCAGCTCGGCACCATCCTCGGCTGATTCGACACAGCTGCAACCATGCGGCTGTGAAAAGTGACCGGCCATGGCGTGCCATGGCCGGAGCCTGCTGTTTCTCGCACAATCGGGTATCCAGAATGACATACGGATGGACGATCATGCTGCTTGCAACGCTTGCCGCCGCCGCGGTTCCGCCGGTTTCGGCCGCCGCTGCAAAAACGCCGACGAAAATGGCCCGAAAACCGCCCCCCAAAGCGCCGGCAACGAAAAAACCGGTTGTGGCAGAGGTCGTGCCGGCCAGACCCGGCGGCTTCATGGTGCCCAAGGAAGTCATGCTGCGTAAACCGACGCCGGCCGAAGCCGCCGCCAATGCCGTATGGAACGTGCGCGCCGGGTTGAACGTCGCAGCGCTCCAATGCCAATTTTCTGGTTACCTAAAAACGGTAAACAATTACAATGACTTCCTGAAGCATCATGGCGATGAACTCGTCCATGCGCAGCAGGCAATGCTCGGCTATTTCGGTCGCTTCAACCGCGCCCGCGCCGCCACCAGCTTCGACCAGTACACGACCCGCACCTACAACAGCTATTCCACGCTCGATGCACAATATGCCTTTTGCGATGCGGCCGGGCGCGTTGGTCGCCTGGTCCTGGCATTGCCTAAGGGCAAGCTGACCGGCATGGCGCTGACGCTGTTGCCGCAGATCCGCCAGTCATTGTCGCAACAGGCCCTGTCACCGGCGCTGGCCATCGCGCCGATCGCGCCGGTCGAACTGCCGGAGATCGTCCTGCCAGAGATCGTCATTCCGGCCTGAAGCCGCTTAGGGCAGCAGCTTTTCGATGTCGGCGGCCAGTGCTTCAGGCTTGGTCGCCGGAGCATAGCGATCGATGACAGCGCCATTGCGGTCGATGAGGAACTTGGTGAAATTCCACTTGATCGCCTCGCTGCCAAGCAGCCCCGGCGCCCGTTTCTTCAGGTCCTGCCACAATGGATCGGCGCCGTCACCATTGACATTAACCTTGGCAAACATCGGAAAATCAACGTCATAGGTCAGCTTGCAGAAATTGGCGATTTCGTTCTCGTCGCCAGGTTCCTGGGCACCGAACTGGTTGCAGGGAAAGCCCAGCACCGCGAAGCCGCGCGCCGCATATTTCTGGTGCAGCGCCTCAAGCCCGGCATATTGCGGCGTGAACCCGCATTTGCTTGCCGTGTTGACGATCAACAAGACCCGCCCGCGCCAGGCGCCCAATGAAACGCTGCGCCCGTCGATGGTCTTGGCATGGTGACCGTAAATATCCGGCATGTCGCTGTCTCCCGATTGCTGAATGCTATGCTGCGGCTAGCGGTGGGGCAAGCCATTGTCCTGCCAGCGCCGCGGTGAAATGGCGGCGGCACAGCGCGACATACCGGTCATTGCCGCCGATTTCGGTCTGGGCACCGGCTGCGACCGCCCTGCCCGCGGCATCGATGCGCAGGTTCATGATCGCCTTGCGGCCGCAGGCGCAAACCGATTTGATCTCGTGCAACGCATCGGCAATTGCCAGCAGCGCCGCACTGCCCGGAAACAGATTGCCGAGAAAATCGGTGCGCAGGCCATAGCAGAGCACTGGAATACCGAGATCGTCGCACACCCGCGCCAATTGCCAGACCTGCGCCGCCGTCAGGAACTGTGCCTCGTCGATCAGCACGCAATCTATGCCGGTACCGGCATGCCGGGCCGCGATGACCGCCGCCAGATCGGTTTCGGGAGAAAAAGCTATTGCCGGCGCTTCCAGCCCGATCCGCGAAGCGATAATCCCGACCCCGCTGCGGTTGTCGAGTTCAGCCGTAAACAACAGCGTACGCATGCCGCGCTCGCGATAATTGAAACTCGATTGCAGCAGCACCGTCGATTTGCCGGCATTCATCGAGGCATAGTAGAAATACAGCTTGGCCATCGTCGCACTTGTTGCCGCTGCGCCGCGCGCGGTCAACGCCGCCGCCCGTCAAACCGGCATGGCACAGCGCGCGCCACCCGGCGCAGTCGGGTCGAATGACGTATGGCGGGCGCCCGAGGACTGTCGTCAATGCCCATCGTGGCTGGAACACGGCAGGAATGCAGACTCAAGGTCTTGCCTAGTGTCGCATTCTTGCAACAGATAAAATCGAAACACGGGCTTTTTTGATAATTATCTTGCCAGAGTCATGGCGATAATATCAGCATCAGCCTACAACGCGGGGACAAGGCCGAAAAGGCCGTTTCGCGAGGATCGGGGGATTCGGTATTCAGTGTGTCCTTTGACACGCGCCGGACACCCCAAGTCCTCAGATGCAGGGTGCATTCGGCATCGGGCATCGTGTTGCGGGGGAGGCCCCATGATTCACAACAAGAGGCCGGATATGAACGTGATGATCAAGAAGACCGTGACTTCGCTGCCTGCGCTCGCGCTGGCTTTGCTGGCGGGCGTCGCAAACGCCCAGACCGCGCCCGTCGCCGCACAGGCCGCACCGGACAGGGGCGATGAAACCATCGTCGTTACCGGTACGCGCCGGACCGACCGCACGGTTGCCGAAAGCCCGGTCCCGATCGATGTGTTCACGGCTGACGACTTCAAAGCCCAGCCGTCGCCGCAATTGTCGCAGATCATCAAGACCCTGGTCCCCTCGTTCAACACCAACCGCAACCTGCTCGGCGATGCTTCGGCCTTCGTGCGCCCGCCCAACCTTCGCGGTCTGCCTGCGGATCAGATCCTCGTCCTCATCAACGGCAAGCGCATGCACCGTTCGGCACTGGTCAACGTTGCCGGCGATGCGTTGAACGTCGGCTCGCAGGGCCCGGACCTGTCGCAGATCTCCTCGCCTGCCGTTTCGCGGATCGAAGTCCTGCGTGACGGCGCCGCTGCCCAATATGGCTCGGATGCCATTGCCGGTGTGATCAACATCAGTCTCAACCGTGCCGATGAAGGCATCAACCTGTCGGCCCGCTATGGCCAGACCTATGTCGGCGACGGCAAGGACATCCAGTTGACGGGCAACGCCGGCTTCAAGCTCGGCGAAGGCTTCATCAACGTGACGGGCGAATTCATCGACCAGGGCGTCTGGGACCGTTCAGTCGCTCGCCCCGAGATCGCACCGCTGATCGCCGCCGGCATCAAGCCCAAATATGAGACTGGCAATCGCCTCGGCCAGCCGGAAAACCGCGCCTACCGCTTTGTCTTCAACTCGGCGATCCCGGTCGGCGATGACGAAGTCTATGCCTTTGGTAACTACGGCTACCAACGCCAGGGCAACGACTTCAATTATCGCCGCCCGCGCGCCGTCACGGCGCAGGATATTCCGCTGCGTCCCGGCACCGGCAGCTTCGGCAAATCGATCAGCACGCCGGCCTATCTCGACCGCATCGGCACCGATGCCGCCACTGGCCGGGCGATCTATGATGCCGAAGGCCGCACCTTCGACGATGTCTCGGTCTTCCCGAACGGTTTCGTGCCGTTCTTCGAAGGCACCAACGAAGACATGTCGCTGACCGCCGGCTACAAGGGCGAGACCGATTTCGGCCTGACTTTCGATGCCACGGGCAGCTATGGCCGCAACCAGATCCGTTATTTCATGAACGAGACGCTGAACCCCTCGCTCGGCCCCGCCTCGCCGACCGACTTCTACCTCGGCAAGCTGGTCCAGCAGGAATATAACGCCAACCTCGACTTCAGCTACAAGACAGACATCGGCTTTGCCGAACCGCTGTTCATCGCGGCCGGCTTCGAATTCCGCCGCGAGGCCTATGAAGTCGGCTTGGGCGCCCGCGCGTCGTGGGAACCGGGCATCTATGGCTCGCAGCTCGTCGAACGGAACGATGGCACGCGCTTCAATGTGACAAAACCTGTCGGTGCCAATGGCTTCCCGGGCTTTGGCCCCGATTCGGTTGTCGAAGGTGGCCGCAACAGCTATTCGGCCTATATCGACCTCGAAGCCGAACCCGTCGAAAACTTCGATATCGGCATCGCCGGTCGCTTCGATCACTTCAACGATTTTGGCAGCACCGTGAACGGCAAGGTAAGCGCGCGCTATGCCTTCAGCGACACCATTGCAGTCCGTGGCGCCGCCTCGACCGGGTTCCGCGCCCCAACGCCGGGCCAGCAGTTCACCCAGAACGTCCAGACGGCATTCCCGCAGGGCAGCCCGGTACCGGTCGCCATCGCCACCGCCCGACCTGATTCGACTGTCGCCGGCTATTATGGCGCCATTCCCTTGACGCCGGAAAAATCGACGAGTTTCTCGGGCGGCTTTGTAGTTACCCCGGGCAGCGGTTTCAACCTCACGGTCGATTTGTATAGCATCCGCGTCCGCGATCGTATCGGCATCACCAGCAACGTTTCCGTGACCAGCGCCGATCAGATCGCCCTGTCCGCACTCGGCGTCGCAACTGCCTTCGATCTTGGCCAGGTCAATTACTTCACCAACGGCTTCCGTACCCGTACACAGGGTGTCGACATCGTGGCAACGCACCGGGGCAGCACAAGCTTCGCCCAGTTCAACACCAGCCTCGCCGTCAACTACAACCAGACCAAGGTAACCGGGCGCCAAACCAAAGCCTTGTCGGCGGTCCGGCCAACCGATACGCGGGTATTGTCGCTGATCGATAACACCCGTCTCGGCAACATCGAGGATTCAAACCCGCGTTGGCGCGCCGTGTTGTCGGAATCGATGACAGCAGGCATCTTCGACATGACCGCCCGCCTCAACTATTTCGGCAAGTTCACCACCTACTTCGCACCGATCGGCAGTGTGCCTGCCGGTGTCGATCCGACGGCGTTCCGGGCGCTCTATCCGGCGCCCAACGCGGCCGGCAATGTTGGCGAATGGCCGAAGGAATTCGGGGCTAACGTCAGCCTCGACCTCGAAATCGGCGCTACATTCGCCGAACGCTTCCGCCTCGCTGTCGGTGCCGAAAACCTGTTCGACACATACCCCGACCGCGAAACCCGCAACGCCTACCCATCGACGGGTGGTCAAGCCGATGGTTCGCTTTATCCCGGCTCGGCCCCGCTTGGCCAGATGGGCGGGTTCTGGTACGTGCGCGGCACGGCCAAATTCTGATCTAATCCAATCTATGGTTGCGGATGCGGGCGGCAGGGTTATCCTGTCGCCCGTATTCGTATCTGCCCCTGATCAACCGCAAAGGAAAATGACGATGAAGTCGCTGTTCGCCGCGCTATTGCTCGCCGCCGCTGTCGCCACCGCGCCCGCCGCCGCCGCCGAAATCACGCGCATCGGCAATACGCCGCAGGCCAATATCCTGACCGGCGCCATCGTGCCAGCCGGCGCCGAAGTCTTCCACCTGTCGGGCCAGCTTGCCGCGCCTATCGATGCGACTAAGCCACCGACCGGTGTTGACTCCTTTGGCGACACCAAGACCCAGACGGTCAGCATCTTCAACAAGATCAAGACCATCCTGACGGCACAAGGCTATGCCATGTCCGACATCTTCAAGATGACCGTGTTCGTGACCGCTGCGCCCGGCATGGACGGCAAGATGGATTTCGCCGGTTTCAACGCCGGCTATCGCGAATTCTTCGGCACCGCCGAAAACCCCAACAAGGTGGCACGCTCGACCGTGCAGGTCGCGGCGCTGGCGGGTCCGTATTTCCTGATCGAGATCGAAGTGACGGCGGCCAAGGTCGGCCCGATGATGCACAAGGCCATGTAAGCGCTGTTTTCGTCATCCCGGGCTTGACCCGGGACCAAGCTTTCCTGGCGCCCTGCCCAACCGGACTTCCGGTTCGGCGGGGCGTTCTAGTTTCAAGATGCCCCCTCTCCCGGTTGACGCGAAGGCGTCGCCTGACGGCTGCGGGAGAGGGGTAAAAAAAGAGCACGGGCAAAGCCCGTGCTCACGTCAGACGGGTTCAGTTGGCTTTAGGCCAACCGAACCCGCTGGCCGACCTCGCGCGAGTCCGCGCGCAACGCTTCGCGTTGCTCGCGGCCGCGCCTCAGTAAACCTCGAACAACCCGGCTGCGCCCATGCCGCCACCAACGCACATCGTCACCACAACATATTTGGCGCCGCGGCGCTTGCCTTCGATCAGGGCATGGCCGGTGCAGCGGGCACCCGTCATGCCATAAGGATGGCCGATCGAGATCGCGCCGCCGTTGACGTTGAGCAGTTCCGGATCGATGCCGAGCACATCAGCACAGTGCAGCACCTGCACGGCAAAGGCTTCGTTCAATTCCCAAAGGCCGATGTCGTTCATCGTCAGGCCGTTGGCCTTGAGCAGCTTGGGGATGGCGTAGATCGGGCCAATGCCCATTTCGTCGGGCTCGAGCCCGGCCACCGCCATGCCACGATAGGCACCGAGCGGGGTGAGGCCGCGGCGCGCCGCTTCCTTGGCTTCCATCAGCACGCTCGCCGAGGCACCGTCCGAAAGCTGGCTGGCGTTGCCGGCGGTGATGACACCATCGGG
>JBMOFG010000040.1:0-10449 GCA_049314415.1 Polymorphobacter sp. | reverse complement strand
CGCTGATCGCCGACTTGGCGCGGGTCAACACCATCACGCGGGCGCGGCCGCCGACGCTGGCGTGGCTGGCGCGGGCGACCGCCGGCGTGGACAGTTTCAGCCTTGTCGATGTCGGTTTTGGCCATGGCGACATGCTGCGCGCGGTGGCGCGCTGGGCTGGCCAAGCCGGCAAGCGGGCGCAACTGACCGGGATCGACCTCAATCCGCGCAGCGCGCCGGTGGCGGCGGCGGCGAGCGCCGGGCTGGAGATCGTCTGGTTGACCGGCGATGCCGCGGCGCTGGCAGGGCAGCCGGACTTCATCATCTCCTCGCTCGTCGCCCATCACATGAGCGATGCCGAGCTGATCGGCTTCATCGGCTGGATGGAGGCGACGGCGGTGCGCGGCTGGTTCATCAACGATCTGCACCGCCACTGGCTGGCCTGGGCGGGGTTCCGGCTGCTGGCGTTGCTGCTGCGCTGGCATCCGATCGTGCGCCATGACGGCGCGTTGAGCGTGCGCCGAGCGTTTGTGCGGCGCGATTGGGACCGGTTGCTGGCGGCAGCCGGGGTGAGCGGGGCAAGCGTGCGCTGGCATGTGCCGTTTCGCTGGGGCGTGGGGCGGCTGAAATGACCCGTACCGTCATTATCGGCGGTGGCCTGGCGGGGGGCGGCGTGGCGGCGCGGCTGGCGCATCTGGGCCATCCGGCGCTGGTGCTGGAGCGTGAAGCCGGGGCGCATGACAAGATCTGCGGCGAATTTCTGTCGGTGGAGGCGGGCCAGCATCTGGCGGCGCTGGGCCTTGATGTGGCGCGGCTGGGCGGCGCGCGGATAGATTCGATGCGGTTGCACGTCGGGCGGCGGGTGGCCGAGGCGCGGTTGCCGTTCGTGGCGACGGGGGTGACGCGGCGGGCGCTCGATGCGGCGCTGCTCGATCATGCCGCTGCTTTGGGTGCGGATGTGCAGCGCGGCGTTACCGTGCGGGGGCTGGTGCATGGCCGTGCGGAGACGGCGCTCGGCAGTGTCGATGGCGGGGCGTTGGTGCTGGCGACGGGCAAGCATGAGCTGCGCGGGCTGGCGCGTGACCCGTCGGGAACGATCGATGACCTGATCGGCTTCAAGATGTTCTTCAAAGCGACCCCGAAACTGCGTGCCACACTGGCCGGGGCGGTGACGGTGACGGCCTATGAGGGCGGCTATGCCGGGCTGCAATGCGTGGAAAATGACCGGCTGAACCTGTGCCTGCTGGTTGAGCGCGGGCGTTTCAAGGCGCTCGGCGGGCGTTGGGAGGCGCTGTTTGCGGCGCTGGTACGCGAACCGGGGTTGCAATTGCTGGGCGATGCCGAAGCATTGCTGGCCCGGCCGTTGACCATTTCGGGGGTGCCTTATGGTTATCTGTTCCGTAACAGCGCGCCGCCGGGGCGGGAGAATGCCGAGAGAATGCCCGGATCCGACCGGGAATGGCGCGATGACGGCGCGGTTCGGGCGGATTGCGGCGGCAGTTCGGGCGGCTTTGTCGGCAAAAATGTGGCGCCTGCGCCCGCCAACATGCCGTGGCGGGTAGGCGATCAGGCCGCAGTGATCCCGAGTTTTTGCGGGGACGGCATGGCCATGGCGCTGCATGGCGCGCGGTTGGCGGCCGACCAGCTCGCCGCCGGCGCGGGACCTGCGGATTTCCAAGCGCGGTTGTACCGCGAAGTCACGCGCCAAGTGCGCCTTGCGACTATGCTACAACGCATCGCCAACAGCCGCGCCGGCCGGTTTGCCTTGATCAACGGCCTTGCCGCGGTGCCGGGCGCGCTCGCCCTGCTGGCCCGCTGGACCCGGGTAGCGCCCGCGGCGGTGGCCCGCGCCGGCGCCGGGGGGTGAAGCTGGCGGGCGACGCGGCGGCGTGGGCTGGGGTGGATGCTGGCTTCTCCCGATGCGCTGCGATCTGTTGTGGCACAATAGTCACTATGGCGTGGCGCCGCGCGCTGCAACATTAGCGACATATAATCGAAAGGCTCTTGTCATAAACCCAATGTAGCGCCCCGGACATCTGGTGTGATTTCACCGTTCGGGGGGCTTCTAAATGCATATCATCAACCGTCGGACTCGGGTGTCCGCGTCTTTGCGCGCGGCACTGTCGGCGGGTATCGCCATTTCGGGCCTGCTCGGCAGCGCCGCCGTGGCGCAGATCGTTACCGCTGCCGCCACCGCCGCCGAGGACGTCGAAATCATCGTTTCGGGGTCGCGCCCGATCAAGGAATCACAGGAAGCGGCGCTGAAGGTCCAGAAAGCGTCGCCGTCGTTGGTCAGTGTGGTGTCGGCCGATTCGGTCGGTCGCCTGCCCGACCAGAATATCGCCCAAGCGGTCAGTCGCCTGCCCGGCGTGGCGGTGCAGCGTGACCAGGGCCAGGCCCGCTACATCAACCTGCGCGGTGCGCCGCTGTCGTGGACGACGCTGTCGTTCGACGGCATCAACATCGTCTCGCCCGAAGGCCGCGACGCGCGCTTCGATTCAATTCCGTCGGCGATTGCTTCGCAGATCGTCGTGCGCAAGGCGGTAACGCCCGACATGACCAGCGAAACCATTGCCGGCAACGTCAACGTCATCACGCGCTCACCATTTGATTACAAGGGCCTGCACGTTGCGCTTCGCGGCGGCGTCGGCAAGGTCGATCTGGGTGACGGCAATGAATTCGAAACGACCGGCGTGGTGTCGGACCGCTGGGAAACCGGCATCGGCGAGATCGGTGCGTTAGTTTCGGGCAGTTTCTACTCGCGCCAGATGGCGACCGACAACGCTGAAACCGATTGGGAAACCGTTTCGCGCGACCTGCGACCGGCGACTGCGGGCGACAATCCGCGCGTCTGGGCGCGTGAAACCGAAAACAAGCTCTATCGGCTGACCCGCCGCAACTACAGCGTTTCGGGCCGGTTGGAATGGAAGCCCGACAGCGACAACACCGTTTTTGCCACCAGCATCTATTCGGCCTTCACCGACGATGAACTGCGCAGCAATTATATCTTCGACATGGACGACCAGGAAAGTCGGGTGCCCAACCTGACAACGCCGTGCGCGACGCCGCCGGTGTTGGCCCCTAACACCACCGGCTATGCCGATGTCTGTTCGGGCAACACGCCTTATCTGGGCACCGTCCATGGCATCGACATCAATGCCAACCTGCTGGCGCGCGAATTCGTCCAATCGGTGTTCGTCAACACCATCGGCGGCGACCATCTTTTTGACGACTGGAAGGTCAGCTGGCGCGGCAATTACACCCGCTCGGTCGATGACCGTTCGGCGCCGGCGCAGCTTAACTATGACAGCCCGGGCTTTGGCACCAATGGCGCCACCGCGACCAATCGCCCGAGCGTGTTCTATGATCTGACCGACAAGCAATTGCCCAAGGTCGAGCTGTACCGCACCCTGCGCGCCGCCGATGGCACGTTGTCGCGCGGCAGCCGGGTGCTGGCCATCCAGGATTTCCCGCTCAGCTTGTCGCGTGTTCGCGGTCTCAAGGCCAAGGACACCACCAATGCCTATTCAGCACGGCTCGACATCAGCCGCGATACCAGCCTGTTCGGCGACACCAAATTCACCTTTGGCGCGCAGTATGACAATCGCGTCAAGGAAGTCGATGAACGCATCCTCGATGTGAATTCGGCGACGATCTTTACCGCTGCGGGCCTGCCACTGTCGCCGACAGCGGTCAACATCCCGGATGCCTTCAAGGGCAAGCTGCCGCTCGGCTATAGCTTCCCCTATTTTTCCAAGGAAGCCATCGTCAATATCGTCAATCAGGTCGATCAATTCGCCGACTATAATTTCGTCAACGCCAATTTCTACAAGGTCCGCGAAAAGGTGTTCTCGGGTTACGCCATGGGTCTGACGACCTTCGACTGGGGCAATATTATCTATGGTGTGCGTGTCGAGCATGTGAAGAACAGCGCCGAAGCCTTTGCCCAGACCGGCCGGCTGCGCGTCGACAGCGATTTCACCGCCGCTTACCCCAGCATGCATTTCAACTGGAACATCAGCGCCGAACACAAGTTGCGGCTGTCGCTCAACACCGGTGCTGCCCGCCCGGATTATCCGGTGCTGCGCCCCAATTTTACCTTCAACGACGGCAACTTGACCATTTCAGGTGGCAACCCCGATGCGGTTCCCGAAAAGACCCGCGGCGTCGATCTCTATTATGAATTCTACCCGGCGATGGGCGGTTTTATTTCGGCAGGCATTTTCTACAAGCACGCCCGCGACGTGCTGTTCAGCAGCACCCGCCAGTTCAATTCCGATGTGCTCAACAGCAACGGCATCGACCGGTCTGATTACATCCTGAGCTCGATCATCAACGGCGGCACCGGCTATATCTATGGCGCCGAAGCCGCCTTCCAGATGCAGATCGACGATGTCAGCCGCGACGCCGGCATCTTCGGCGGCTTCGGCATCCAGACCAATGTCACCTTCAACAGGAGCGAGGCGACGACCCCCGATGGCCGCAAGGTGCGCTTCCCCGGAACGTCGGACATGGTTGCCAATATTGGGCCCTATTATGAAAAATATGGCTTTTCGGCGCGGGTTTCCTACCAGTTCCGCACCAACTGGATCGACTCGCTCGGCGAGCCGGCGGTTGGCGGCGATTTCTTCTGGGCGCTGGATGACGAACTCGACGTATCAGCGCGTTATGCGGTAACGAAGAATTTCGAAGTCTATATGGACCTGTCGAACCTGCTCAACGGCCCGGGCCGGCGCTTTGTGGGCACCGATGCCCGCACGATCGAGCGGGAAACCTTTGGCCGGCGCTATACTGGTGGCGTTCGCGTCACCTTCTGACGCAGTGAGGCTGCGGGGATCGGGTGTGATGGCGTTGCGTGTTCCCTTGCTGGTCTTGGCCATGTTGGCTTGGAACGCTTCGGGCGTCGCTTTACCGGCGGGGTGCGGGTAAACCTCTGATCATGAAACTTGCCCCCGTTCTCGCTACAGCTCTGCTTGTCGCCGGCTGCTCGACCTCGCAAGAGGCGCGGACACCGGCGGCGACGGGCTTTCTGGCCTTTGGCGACCATGGCTACAGCCTCGCCTATCTCGACCCCGAAGATCTGGTGCCGCGCAGCCGCGAGCAATATGTGGCGCAGGCGCGGGCCAAATGGTTGAAGGAAAAACGTCCGGCGGCGGAATTCATGCCCGGGCCGATCGCCATGGTCGGTGACAGCGCGGTCGCCGCCAGCGGCATGCTGCCGGTGGCGCGCGCCATGACGGCGTGGTGCAAGACGGCGACCTGCCAGTTCGGCGTCATGCTCGGCGACAACATCTATCCCGATGGCGCGACGCAGGGCGCCGATGGCCGCGAAGATGCCCAGCGTTTCAAGGATATCTTCACCGCACCCTATGGCGATTACGGCTGGGGACAGCGCGATTTCCGCATCTACGCCGTGCTCGGCAACCATGACTGGCACACGTCGCGCGCGGCGGCACTGTCGGAAGTGGCATTCCTGTCTAACACCCCGCCCTTTTACATGGATGGCATCAGCTATGCCGCGCAGCCGCCGGCGGGCAAGGGCGAGGTCGAGGTGTTCGCGCTCGACACCCATGTCCTGCTTGCCGGGGAAAAGGTGCTCGATGACAGGCTGGCCGACGATGGCAGCGAAGTCGCGACGACGACTCTTGATACCGCCGAACCCTGGGCGGTGCCGGCGACGCCCGATGAACGCGCCATGGTTGCCAATCTCGAAACCCGGCTGAAGGCCTCGAAAGCGCGCTGGAAGATCGTTATCGGTCATCATCCGCTCTGGGCGTCGGCCGGCGGCAAGTTCCAGCAGTCGCGGGCGCTGCGCGCCGCGCTGCTGCCGACCCTGTGCCGCTATGCCGATCTGTATTTTGCCGGACACGAACATACGCTCGAACTGGCGACCGATGATTGTTCGACGGCGGTGCCGGGGACGAAACTGCCGCCGCTGCCCGCCATTGTCACTGGCGCGGCCGGCAAGCAGCGGCCGCTCAATACCGCCTTCATGGGCCATCAGGCGCGGGGCAATCCGCCGTATCGGCCGATCTTCGCGCGCGGCATGGTCTGGGGATTTGCCCATGTATCGCTGGTCGGCGATGCAGCGACGGTGACGCTGCTGACCACGCCCGATGATGGCAGCGGCTCGGCCAATGTACTGACCCGCCACCGCTTCACCCGCCGCTCGGGCTTGCTGAAATAGCCCGCCCGCGCCACTGTCCGCGCCAATCAGCAACGGGGGCGGGATGTCGGGCGAAGTAGCGGGCGGGGAAATGAGCAATCGCGGCCGTTGGCTGCTGATCGCGTTGCTGTTTGCCGGCACGGCGCTCAACTATGTCGATCGCCAGGTGCTGGCGCTGCTCAAGCCGACGCTGGAAGCCGAATTCGGCTGGAGCGACCAGGATTTTGCGCACATCGGCTCGGTGTTCCAATTGTCGGCGGCGGGCGCACTGCTGTTCGTCGGCTGGATCGTCGATCGCTACGGGGTGCGGCTGGCCTATGGCGTCGCCGTCGCGGTGTGGAGCCTCGCCGGCATGGGCCATGCCGCCGCGGCCAGCGTCGGCCAGTTCGTCGTGGCGCGGTCGGTGCTGGCGGTGGCCGAATCGGTCAATACGCCGGCGGCGGTAAAGGCGGCGGCGACCTATCTGCCACTCCGGCAGCGCTCGCTTGGGCTCGGGTTGGTCAATACCGCCCCCAATATCGGCGCGATCCTCACGCCCCTGCTCATCCCGCCGCTGGCGCTGGCCTTTGGCTGGAAATCGGCGTTCATCCTGACCGGCGCGCTCGGCTTTGTCTGGCTGGCCTTCTGGGTCATCGGCACGCGCAGGCTGGTACCGGTCAATGTCGCCAAGCCGTCGAAGCTCGAAGGCAATTGGGGCGTGCTGCTGCGCGATCGCCGTTCCTGGGCGGTGATCGGCGCCAAGGCGCTGACCGATTGTGTCTGGTGGTTCGTGCTGTTCTGGAGCACCGACTTCCTCGTCAAGACCTTCGGGCTGACACAAGCGGAAGTGGGCGTGCCAACGGCGATCATCTTCACCCTGGCAGCGCTGGGGGCGATTTCGAGCGGCTTTCTTTTTCCGCTGCTGCTCGGCCGCGGGTTGAGCGTCAATGCAGCGCGCAAGACCTCGATGGCGATCTATGCCGTGCTTATCCTGCCGATCCCGCTGGCGATCACCGCCGGCAGTGCCACCGCGGCGGCGCTGATCATCGGGCTGGCGCTGTTTGCCCATCAGGGTTTCTCGACCAATATCTTCGGGCTGGCCGCCGATGTCGTGCCGACGGCGCGGGTGGCCAGCGTGATGGCAGCGGGCGGCATCGCCGGCAATCTTACCGGCACGGGGATCATCGAACTGACCGGCTGGTGCCTCGACAATGGCGTGGGTTATTGGCCGATGTTCGCGATCGCGGCCGGCGCCTATCTGGCGGCGCTGCTGTTCATCCACTTGGTGCTGCCGGTGATCACGCCTGCCGCAGATTGAGCACCGCCGGCACGGCGTGGACCAATTAACCCGTCGCGACAGCCTCCGGATGCTCCCTCTGACCGGCCACTCTACGACCCCAGCATCTCTTCCACCCAGGCAGGCACCAGCGTCCCTGCCGAGCCGTGCCGGGCTTCATCGAACAACGGCGTCCCGGCCGAAGGGTCGAGGTTGATCTCCAATGTCCGCGCCCCGGCGCGTTGAGCCTGTGTCACGAGGCCGGCGGCGGGGTAGACGGCTCCCGATGTGCCGATCGACACGAACAGGTCGCAACGCCTGATCGCCGTTTCGATCATGTCCATGTGATAGGGCATTTCGCCGAACCACACGATATCGGGCCGCAGCCGCGCCGCGCCGCAGCCCGGGCAGGGCGGATCGCCGGACAGCGCGCCTGTCCAGGCCGGGGCGGCGCCGCAGGTGGTGCACAGCGCGCGCTGCAGTTCGCCGTGCATGTGGAGCAGTCGTTGCGACCCGCCGCGTTCGTGCAGATCATCGACATTTTGCGTGACCAGCAGCAGTTCGCCCCGCCAGTTGGCATCGAGCCGCGCCAGCGCCCGATGCGCGGCATTGGGCGCCACGTTGCCGAGCGCCGCGCGCCGGGCATCGTAGAAGCGCTGCACCAGCACCGGATCGCGCCGGAACGCCTGTGGGGTCGCGACATCCTCGACATGATGCCCCTCCCACAGGCCATCGGGGCCGCGAAAGGTGGGGACGCCGCTTTCGGCCGAGATGCCGGCGCCGGTCAGGATGACGATGTTGCGGTGCTTCATGGGACAAAAAACCTAGCGGCGCGTTTGATCGGTATCAATGCCGTGCCGGCGCCACGGCGGCACAAAAGGGAAACCATGCCCGACCGCAGCGCCCGCCTTGTCACCCGCGAAGTCCTGCCCTTCGTGCTATCGCTTTTGGCGCTGGCCGGGTTGGCGCTGGCGATCGATGCCGGCCTGCACCTTGCCGGGCAGGTGTGGATCGGCCGCTGGCTGGGCATTCCCGGGCTGGCGCTGATCCTGTCGTCGTTCGCCTATTCACTGCGCAAGCGCAAGCTGACCAGCCGCGGCCAGCCGGTGGTGTTGCTGCGCCGCCATGAACGCATGGCCTGGGCGGGTTCGTTGCTGGTGCTGGTCCATGCCGGGGTGCATTTTAACGCGTGGCTCGGCTGGCTGGCGCTGGCGGCCATGATGGTCAATGTCGCTTCGGGGCTGACCGGGAAATATCTGCTCGGCCGGGCGCGCACCCGGCTGGCGGCGGCGCGCGCTCGGCTTGAAGGGCAGGGGATGGCCGCTGAAGCGATCGACGAAAAACTGCACGGCGACAGCCTGACGCTCGGCCTCGTCCGGCAATGGCGGGCGGTGCACGTGCCGATCACGCTGGTGTTTGCAGTGCTCGGTATCGCGCATCTCGTGGCCATCGCGCTGTTCTGGGATTGGCAGTGATGAAGACCCCGTGGCTCTGGGGCATAGCGCTGCTGCTGGCTGCCATCGTGGCGGCGTGCTTCGTGTGGCCGCAGCAACTGGTGGCGCCCGGCCCGGTGATGCCGGCGCATCGCGCCATCGCCCAGGATTGCTTTGCCTGCCATGCCCCGTTGCGTGGCGCGAGCGCGGCGCGCTGCATCGCCTGTCATGCGCCCGCCCGGATCGGGCTGTTCACCGTCGCCGGCAAACCGCTGCCAAAGCCGGCGATCGCCTTTCACCAGCAATTGCAGAAGGCCGACTGCATGGGCTGCCACAGCGATCATGCCGGGCCTGCGCTGGCCGCGCACGGCCCGACGTTGTTTCGCCACCAGCTGTTGCAACCGGCGGTGCAGGCGCGCTGTGCCGGCTGCCATGTGGCGCCGGCCGGCCCGCGTCTCGGGCCATTGCACAAGCGCTGTGCGGCGGCCAATTGCAGCGCCTGTCACAGCATTGCTGGCTGGAAACCGGCGCGGTTCGACCATCGCCTGCTCGCCCCGGCGGCGCGGGCCGCCTGCGTCACTTGCCACGCCCGGCCCTCGGGAGCGCTGCACCGCGGCTTTGGCGCCACCAATTGCGCCACCTGCCATAGCACCAGCGCCTGGGAGCCCGCCAGCTTCGACCACGACCGCTGGTTCCGGCTCGATGGCGACCACAAGGCGGTGTGCGCGACATGCCATACCGGCGGTAATCTGCAGCGCTACACCTGCTATGGCTGCCACGAACATCAGCCGGTGCGGATGATCGCCGAACACCGGGAGGAAGGCATCGCCAACATCGCCAATTGCGCCCGCTGCCACCGCAGCGGCGAGGCGGAGGGCGGCGAAGGCGGTGGTAAAGGCCGGCGCGAGGGTGGCGGCGATGACGATGGCTGATGCGTCTGGGGGGCCTCGTTCACATGGGGCCCGGCGGCGATCGCCGATGCCGTCGCGGTTGCACAAGCCGCCGCACTGCGCCACACCAGCGGCATGAAACACGACAAGACCGGAGTGGGCGTTCTGGGCGCCGGGGGCCGCATGGGACAGGCGATTATCGCTGCGCTGGCGGAGCACCCGCATCTGCAGCTCGCCGGGGCGATCGAACGCGCTGGCCATGCCGCTGTCGGGCGCTCGCCGGGGCCGGGGTGTCCGCCCGGCATGACCATTGGTTCCAATCCCGGGCCGCTCGCCCATGCCAGCGCCGTGCTGATCGATTTTACCGCGCCGGCGGCGCTGGCGGCAACGCTTGAGGCCGCGTGCGAAGGTGGTGCGGCGATCGTCATCGGCACCACCGGGCTGGAGGTCGATCATCATGCCCTTATCGACCGCGCGGCGTGTCACATTGCCGTGCTCCAAGCCGCCAATACCAGCTTGGGCGTGGCCTTGCTCGCCCGGCTTGTCGCCGATGCAGCGCGCGCGCTGGGGCCGGATTGGGATATCGAGATTGCCGAATTGCACCACCGCCACAAGGTCGATGCGCCATCGGGCACCGCGCTGACGGTGGGCGCGGCAGCGGCGCGCGGGCGCGGCGTCGATCTTGGCGAGGTCAGCGACCGGGGCCGCGATGGCATCACCGGCGCG
>JBMOFG010000039.1:0-10473 GCA_049314415.1 Polymorphobacter sp. | reverse complement strand
GCCAGTGCCAGCAAGCGAACCGCACCCGGCTGGACTTCGCATCGGCGAACGCTAAACGACATGCCACGCCCAAGATCGTCGCAGGATCATCCGAGCCCATGATGCAGATCGTCGAAGCCGCCAGCCATGCCTCGCTCGATGGCTATGCTTTGCGCGAGGTGCCGATCCCGCAGCCCGGGCCGGGACAGATCCTCGTCAAGGTCAAGGCCTGCGGGGTGAGCTATGTCGACGCGCTGGTGGCACTTGGCCGCTATCAGGTAAAGCCGCCGCTGCCGCATATTCCGGGCAGCGAGATCGCCGGCACGGTGGCACGGCTTGGCGAAGGCGTGACCGGCTTTACGCCGGGCGACCGCGTGCTGGCGCAGACCGTTGCGGGCTTTGCCGAATATGCACTGTGCCCGGCGGCGGCGGCGCGGCCGCTGCCCGCCGCGATCAACGATGCCCAGGCCGTGGCGCTGCCGCTCAACTATCTTACCGCCCTGCACGGACTGCGCGACCGCGCGCATCTGATGGCGGGTGAACGCCTGCTGGTGTTCGGCGCGGCGGGCGGGGTCGGCGCGGCGGCGGTCCAGATCGGCAGGCTGCTCGGGGCCGAGGTGATCGGCGTGGCAGCAACGCCTGAAAAACGCGCCGCCGCCGAAAAATTCGGCGCTCATGCCGTCCTCGACCGCGACCCCGATGGCTGGCGCGACCGGTTGAAGGCGATTGCCCCCGGTGGAGTCGATATCGTCTATGATCCCGCCACCGGCGAACTGTTCGAAGCGGCCTTCCGCTCGCTGCGCTGGGGTGGCCGCCACCTCGTCATCGGCTTTGCCTCGGGCAATATTCCAGCGCTCCCCGCCAATCTGCCGCTGATGAAGGGCGCCGGCCTTCTCGGCGTCGATGTCAGGCAGTTTCTGCAGACCCATGGCCGCGCGCGGGCACCGGCCTATCTCGACGAGATCATCGCCTGGGCCGCATCGGGCGCGCTGGTGCCGCCGGTAGGGCGCGTGTTCGATTTTGCCGATTTCACGCCGGCACTGGCGCTGGCGCTGAGCGGCGACAGCATCGGCAAGACTGTGTTGCTGACCCCCTAGGCGAACGCATTAAGAGCCCCGGGCCGCCGGAGCCGCTGGCCCCAGCTGCCGGAGGCATTAAACACCGCCGAAGGCCTTAAACGTCGCCGGCAGAGCCGGCATCAACGAGACACCGTCTTAGTTCTCGGGTCTCAGTTCTTGGCCGCCAGCAACATGGCCGCGCGCAGATCGGGGATGCCGGTGCCGGTTTCCGCCGATGTTGCCAGCACTTCGGGGAATGCGGCAACATGGGTGCGCGCGATGGCTTCCACGCCGGCGAGCGTCTTGGCCAGTTCGGTCGGCTTTATCTTGTCGCCTTTGGTCAGCACGAGTTGATAGCTGACCGCCGCTTTGTCGAGCATGCCCAAGATTTCGAGATCGACCGCCTTGAGGCCGTGGCGTGCGTCGATCAATACCAGCACACGCTTGAGCACGACCCGCCCGCGCAGATAATCGAAGATCAGCCGTTTCCAGCGCGCCACCAGATCCTTGGGGGCTTCGGCATAGCCATAGCCGGGCATATCGACGAGGCGCATGGTGCGCGGTTCGCCGACATCGAAGAAATTCAATTCCTGCGTCCGCCCCGGCGTGTTCGAGGCGCGGGCGAGGCCATGACGGCCGGTCAGCGCGTTGAGCAGGGTCGATTTGCCGACATTGGAGCGGCCGGCAAAGGCAATTTCGGCAACATCGGGTGGCGGCAGGAATTCCAGTGCCGGTGCCGACAGCTTGAATTCGATCGGCCCGGTGAACAGCCGGCGCGCATCCTCGATCAACCAGTCGCGCGCCTTGGCGGCCTTCGCAACGGCAAGCGGGTCAAACTGTGCCTCGGTTTCGTCACCGTGGATATCGCTCACTTGCTCACCCGGGTCGGTTTGACCGTGACTGTCGCATCGGCGGGCGGGGTGGCCGGCACCGGATATTTGCGCAGCATATAGCCCTGTTGCAGGATCGAGAGCAGGTTGTTGACGATCCAGTAAAGTTGCAGGCCGGCAGCAAACGGCGCCATGATGAACATGAACATCCAAGGCATGATCGCGAAAACTTGGCGCTGCACCGGGTCGAGCACCGTGGGATTGAGCTTTTGCTGCAGCCACATGGTGATGCCAAGGATGATCGGGAAAACACCGATGGCGATCATCGCCGGCGGGGTCCAGTCGATCGCGCCGAACAGGTTGAGCGGGGTCAGGTGATCGGGAGCGGACAGATCCTTGATCCACAGCGCAAATGGCTGATGCCGCATCTCGATCGACACCAGCAGCGTCTTGTAGAGCGCATAGAAGATCGGGATCTGCAGCACGAGCGGCAGGCAGCCGGCGACCGGATTGACCTTTTCGGTCTTGTAAAGCGCCATGACTTCCTGTTGCTGGCGCAGCTTGTCATCCTTGTATTTTTCCTGGATCGCCTTCATCCGCGGGCCGACAATGCGCATTTTCGCCATGGATTCAAACTGCTTATTGGCAATCGGGAACATGGCCAGCCGCACCACGATGGTCAGCCCGATGATGGCGACCCCAAAATTGCCGGTCAGCTTGAACAGCCAGTCAAGCAGCCAGAAGATCGGTTGCGCGATGATGATGAACCAGCCCCAGCTGACAGCGAGATCGAAGTGCGGGATGCCCAGCGTCTTCATGTAATTGTCGAGCAGGCTGACTTCCTTGGCCCCGACAAAGAAGCGCGCGGTGGTTTCCACCACGGCACCGGGAGCGATGCTGGTCCCGGCGGCAAGAAAATCGGTCTGGAACTGGTCGCCCGGGGCCGCTGCGAAACGCGCTTCGACCTTGGTCTTCTGGTCGGGGATGACCGCGGCCAGCCAGTATTTTTCGGTAATGCCGAGCCAGCCACCGGTGGTCGTGTAGCGGAGCGGGCCGTCTTCGCTGAGCTTGTCATAATCGACCTCGCTGTCGCGCAGCGTGCCGTCGATAACGCCGAGCGGGCCGACATGCAGATTATAGGCCGTGGTCTCACTGCCTTTGCCGCGCCGCGAAACGAGCCCCCAGGGCTGCAAGGCAGCAGCGGCGGCGGTGGGGTTGCGGACGCGCTGGCGGATGGTGAACAGGAAGTCCTTGTCGACACTGATCAGCTGTTCAAACACCAGCCCGGTCGGCGAGGTCCAACTGAGCGTTACCGGCGCGGCGGTGGTCAGTACCGGCGCGCTTGTCGTCCACAGCGCATCGGCGGGCGGGGCGCCGGCGCCGGTCCAGCCGAACTGACCGAAATAGGCATCGGCGGTACCCGAGGGGCTGAGCAGACGGACCGGCGGCGAATCCTTGGCGATCGTCACCCGGTAGGTCGGCAGCACAAGATCGTCGAAACGCGCGCCCTTCAGGTTGATGCTGCCCTGCAGCCGCGGCGTGGCGATAGTGACGCGCGGAGTGGCGGCGAGTACGCGGCCGCGATCAGCGATGGTCGCTGCCGCCACTGCCGCCGGCGCGGCGCCACCGGTGATGGCAGGCGTCGTTGCGTCAACGGCGGCAGGCGCGGCAACCGCTGGCTTAACGGGCTTTGGTGCCGGAAAATAGGTTTCCGAAACAAAGGTCCAGCCGAGCAGCACCAGCGCCGACAGCAGCACGGCAACGATCATGTTGCGGGTGTCTTGGTTCACAAACGGCTCTTCTTCAAACGGGCGCAACAGGCGGGCTTGCGGCCCTATAGCCTGTCACGGCACCGGGTCATAGCCCGAAGGCCCCCAAGGGTGGCAGCGGCCAATCCGCCGCAGCGCCAACCAGCCCCCGCGCAGCGGACCATGGCGTTGCAACGCCGTGATCGCATAGGCCGAACAGGATGGCGAAAACCGGCATGACGGCGGCAACACGACCGAAAATGTTTTTTGCCACACGACAATCGGCAGGATCAACAGCCGGCTGACGATGTTCACAGCGGCACCATCTTCACCACAGCCTTTACCGGACCGCCTTGGCCAGCGCCCGCTCGAGCTCGGCGATGAGCAGGTCATGATCGCGTTCGATACCGGCTTCGCGGCCGATCAGCACATGGTCGGCACCGGCCAGACCCTGAGTCGGCAACAGTGCCTGTGCCAGCGCCCGAAAGCGACGCTTCATGCGGTTGCGCACCACCGCGCCGCCGATCTTCTTGGTCACCGTGTAACCGGCGCGGATGCGGGCGTCGCCATCCTCGCGCGGCCGCACCAACAGAATAAAGCCCGGCATGACAACACGCCGGGCCTTGTTGGCGGCCAGATAGTCACGCCGCAGCCGGATGGTTTCCGGTGTCATGACGGCTTAGGCCGGCACCGCACCGGCCAGCGTCCAGCCAAAGTCAGGCAGAAAGCTTCTTGCGGCCCTGGGCGCGGCGATTGCGGATCACGTTGCGGCCGCCCGGGGTCGCCATGCGGGCACGAAAGCCGTGGCGACGCGCGCGGACGAGCTTGGACGGCTGATAGGTACGCTTCATTTCGCAATTCCTGTGGGTACAGCCGGGACGCGCCCCGACCGAAAATTCAAGAGGCGTCGCATAAGGGCAGATGTACCCTGAGTCAACATATCCGGCCGGCCGGACACCCAGGTCGCGCCGGCCGGGAACGCACCGGCGGCGACCGCCCGCGCAGCGGCGCTGACATCCGATCGCAAAAGGCGCACGGCCGTGAACAGCCTGCGCCCTCGACAAGGCGGCGCGCCCCCGGCAAGACATGGCTATGACCGTTTCGCCGCTCGCCCGCCCCTTCCCCGCCCTCGACGCCATCACCGGCGTCCGTATCGGCACCGCCACGGCGGGTTACAAACCCTGGACCCGCGCCGATGTGCTGCTCATCGCCTTCGCGCCGGGCACCACAGTGGCCGGCGTCACCACCAGCTCGCGCTGCCCGTCACCCGAGGTCGAATTGTGCCGGGAACGCCTTGGCGGCGGTAAGGCGCGCGCGCTGGTCGTTAATGCCGGTAACAGCAATGCCTTTACCGGGGCCGCTGGCCGCGCCGCCGCCAAGGCGCAATCGGCGGCGGTGGCAGCGCTGGTCGGATGCGATGTGGCGCAGGTCTTTGCCGCGTCCACCGGCGTCATCGGCGTGCCGCTGCCGCGCGACAAGGCCGTCGCCGGGGCAACAGCGGCCCATGCCGCGCTCGGCAGTGCCGACTTCCATGCTGCCACGCTCGCCATCGGCACTACCGATACCTTCGCCAAGGCCGCCAGCGTCGCCGCTATGATCGGCGATGTCCGCGTGACATTGACCGGCATTATCAAGGGCTCGGGGATGATCGCACCCGACATGGCGACCATGCTGGGCTTCATCTTCACCGATGCCGCCGTCGCCCCCGCCTTCCTGCAAGCCGCGCTGACGGCCGCCAATGCCCGCAGCTTCTCGTGCATCACCGTCGATGGCGACACCTCGACATCCGATACGGTGCTGACCTTTGCTACCGGCACTGCCGGCAATGCCGCCATCAGCGGCTGGGAATCGCCCGGTGCCGACGCCTTTGCCGCCGCGCTGGCCGATCTGTGCAGGCAACTGGCGCAGCTGGTGGTGCGCGACGGCGAAGGCGCAAGCAAGTTCATCGCCATTACCGTTACGGGCGCCGAGGATGACCGCGCCGCCCATGCGGTTGCGATGAGCATCGCCAATTCGCCGCTGGTCAAGACAGCCATCGCCGGCGGCGACGCCAATTGGGGCCGCATCGTCATGGCGGTCGGCAAGGCCGGCGAACATGCCGAACGCGATCTGCTCAGCATCCAGTTCGGCACGACTCTGGTGGCACAACACGGCGCCGTCATGCCGGGTTATGACGAAGCCCCGGTGGCGGCACATCTGGCGGGCGAGGATGTCGATATCACGGTCGATCTGGGCCTGGGCAACGGCCACGCCAAGGTTTGGACCTGCGACCTGACCCATGGCTATATCAGCATCAACGCCGATTACCGGAGCTAGACAGTTGCCGCCCATCCTCCATCATTACGAAGCGTCACCCTTTGCCGAGTTGGTGCGGCTGGCGCTGGGCTTGAAAGGGCTGGCGTGGCAGTCGGTGATCATCCCCAACATCATGCCCAAGCCCGACCTTGTCGAGCTGACCGGCGGCTATGCCCGCACCCCGGTGCTGCAGATCGGCGCCGACATCTATTGCGATACCGCCGCGATCCTGGCGGCATTGGAGCATCTCCAGCCCGAGCCGAGCCTCTATCCGGCGCCGCTCGGCACGCTGCACAAGGTCATGGCAAGCTGGGCCGGCGGGCCGCAATTCCTCGCCCATGTCGGCGCCGCGATGGGTACCCTGCCCGATGGCGCGCTGCCGGCGGCGTTCTACAGCGACCGCAAGGCGCGTTTCGGTTTCGACATGGCGGGGCTGGCCCGAGCCGAACCGCACCTGAAATCTCAGGCGCTTACTGCGGCGCACTGGCTCGACACGACGCTCGCCGATGGCCGGGCGTTCGTCGGCGGCGACGCACCCGGCCATGCCGACCTCGCCTTTTACAGCAATATCTGGCTGGTACGGTCGGTGCCGACATCGGCGGCGACGGTCGCCGAGATCATGGCACTGCCGGCGCTGGCGGGCTGGTTCGGGCGCGTCGCCGGCATCGGCCATGGCTCACCGACCAGCATCAGCGGTGCTGAAGCGATCGCCATTGCCGCCGCCGCGACGCCGGCCGCGACGAGGGGCGCCGTGACGGGGGGCTTTACTCCCGGCCAGGCAGTGGCGGTGCGCACCGAAGGCTCGCATGACGAACCCGTTGCCGGGCGGCTCGCCCAGCTCGATCCAATGGGTATTTGCGTGATGCGCGCGGGTAAGGCCTGCGGCACGGTCGCAGTGCATTTCCCGCGGCTGGGGCAGATCGTGGTGCCGGCCTGAACCGGCACCTACCTCAGCCCAACTCGCCTTCCAGCCAGCTCTTCAACTGCGACTTGGGCGCTGCGCCGACTTTGGTCGCCACCGGGGCACCATTTTTGAACAGGATCATCGTCGGGATGCCGCGCACGCCATAGCGCGTCGGGGCATCGGGATTATCGTCGATATTGATCTTGACGATATCGACACCGGCGAGTTCGTTGTTGATCTCTTCGAGCGCCGGGGCGATCTGGCGGCACGGGCCGCACCATTCCGCCCAGAAATCGACGAGCACCGGCTTTTCGCTGGCGATGACATCGGCGTGGAACGAGGCATCGGTAATCTGCTTGGTGGCCATGATCGGCTCCCTATGGGGTCTACGCGCCACAGATAGGCGCGGGGTCGCGCCGGTTCAACTAAACTTCGTCTTTGGGGTAGTGAAGCCGGATCAGCGCATCGGGCAGCGTGATCAAGAACGGCGCTTCAGTATAGAGCAGCGCCGCGGTCACCGGCCGCCCCGGGAACACCTGTTCGAGCGCGGCGACATAGGCCGCCATCTGGCGCAGATAATAGGGTTCGACCGCCTCAGCGCTGGCGGGCACGCGCCGCCCGGTCTTGAAATCGATGATCGTCACGCCGGCCTCGCCGACCAGCAGCCGGTCGACCTTGCCGGCAATGACCAGCGTGCCGACGACGGCGGCGATCGGCGCTTCGACCAATGCACCCGGAGCGAACACCTCGGTAAAGGCCGGATCGGCAAGGATGCCGAGCACCGTTTCAACCAGCGCTGCCGCATCAAGTTCGGGGACACTGGCCCTGCACCAGGCTTCGCCGACCACGCGGCGACGCCCGGCGGGCAGATCGGGCAGGCGTTCGAACAGCGCGTGCAGCGCCGCGCCGCGCCGTGCCGCCGCCTTGGCCGCCGGGCTCTGCGGCGGCGCGCTGACATCATCGGCGGCGATGGCGGAGGGCGACAGCGGCCGCGGTGGCCGGGCTTCGAGCGGCGGCGCTGTGTCGAGCCAGCCCGGCACCAACAGGCTGTCGGCGGGATCGAGCGCCTGCGTCACGACCTGCGGCGGCTTGGGCGTGCCGCTGGCATAGCGCAGCGAGCCGTCGGTCCAGTCGCTTGCATCAACCATTTCGACGGGCAGCGTGTCGAAGGCCTCGGTCACCGTCGCATACCAGCTTTCCGGCGGCACTTCCTTGGCATTGGCGCGCAGCGTGCCGCCGATGAACAGCAGATCTTCGGCGCGGGTCAGCGCAACATAGAGCAGCCGACAATGTTCGCGGTGCGCGGCCTTCTTCAGTTGCTCGATGCGTTCGGCAATGGGCCCCGACAGGCCCGAGCGCGACTTCAGATAGACCGGCAGTTCGGGACCATTGTCAAAGCTCATCGGCACCGGCGCGTCGCGTTCGGGCGTCGGCGCGCGGGTGGCGTCGGCCATGATGACCACCGGCGCCTGCAAGCCCTTGGCGCCGTGCACCGTCATCAGCCGCACCGCCGCCAGCGGGCCATCGGGGTCGCGCTTGATCTCGATATCATCAGCCTCGACCCAGGCGAGAAAACCCTGCAGCGACGGCGCGTTGCCGGTTTCAAAAGCCAGCGCCTGGTCGAGCACCGCGTCGATGGCGTCGCGGGCTTCCTCGCCCAGCCGCGCCAGCAAGCGGCTGCGCCCCGCCAGCCCGGCATCCGACAGCACGCGTTCGAAAAACTCATAGGGCGCGGCAAAATCGGCAAAGCCGAGCACCTGCGCCAGCCAGTCGCGCGCGCGCATCACTACCGGGTCTTCGCTCGCCTGCACCTGTTGCCACAGGCTCCCCGGCCGCCCGGCGGCGAGGGTGTGCAGGCGTTCATGCCCGATATCGGCAAAGGGCGACACCAGCAACGCCGCCAGCGTCAGGTCTTCGCCGGGTTGCAGGGCAAAGCGCGCCACCGCGAGCAGATCGGCGACCGCCAGCGGATCGACGAGCTTCATGCGGTCGACGCCCGCCACCGGCACCCGCCATTCATGCAGCGCCGCGACCAGCGCGTTGGAAAAGCCGCTGCGGCTGCGCACCAGCACGAGAATGTCCTGCGGCCGCACCGGCACCCCGCGCGCCGGCAGCAGCAGCGGCGCCGCCGGGTCGAGCCAGCCGGCGATGGTTTCGGCGATCTGGTGCGCCAGCTTGATCTCGGCCTTGGGAGAATAAGAGTCGTCCTCGCCGTCATCGCCCGCCTCGTCATCGTCGCCGGCCTGCACCGGCGGCCACAGCGTTACCGCGCCGGCACCTTCGCTGCGGTGGGCGAGGTGCTTGGGCACCACGCCGGATGGATCGAGCGTGCTGTGCAACAGATAATCGGCCACGGCATCGACGACCTTGAGCACCGCAGGCACCGAGCGGAAATTGTCGGACAGGTCGATGCGCCGCAGCAACTCGCCGCTGTCACCAGCCAGCTGCGCAAAATTGTCAAACTGGTCACGATAGACGTTGGGGTCCGAGCCCTGGAAGCTGAAGATCGCCTGCTTGTAATCGCCGACGACGAACAGCGTCCGCTGCGCATCGCGCGCGCCTTCGCCATCGAACCACCCCTGGGTCAGCGCCTCGATGATCTGCCATTGCCGGGCGTTGGTATCCTGCGCTTCGTCGACGAGGACATGATCGATGCGCTGGTCGAGCTTGTAGCGCACCCAGTCGGCGGCGCCGGGCGCCTGCAACAGCCGCTGCGCCGCAGCGATCATGTCGTCATAATCGACAACGCCGAGCCGCGCCTTGGCATCGACCCAGGCCGCCGCCAGCCGCACCCCGACACGCAGATGCGCCGCCGCATGGGCGACGGCGGCGTAGAGATTCTGCTCGGCAACGATCGCCATCACCGCCTCGCCGAGCCGGGTGAACAGCGGCTTGAGCGTCGGATCAGCCTTGGCCGCACTTGCGGGCACGGCGCTTTCCTTGCGAACGGTCTTGTTCTGCCCGGTCAGGAAGAAGCGGCACAACCGGTCGAAGGCAGCGGCGCGGTCCTCCGCTCCCAGCCAGCCATGGGCCTCGGCGGCCGCCGCCGTGGCGGTCTTGCCACCATCGCCGGCAAAGGCGTCGGCCAGCTGCCTGACCCCCGCCGCATCGAAGCGCGCCAGCGCCGCCGCCAGCGCGCTCTGCGCATCGCCATCGGTCGGCAGGCCGAAGCCGCGCCGTAACATCGGCTCGATGCCTTCGGCCTTCAGCCCGGCCAGCGCTTCGGCATGGCTGCCCAATTTGGTAATGACCTGCGCCAGCCGGCCCTCGCCGCTGGCGATGCTGATCGCCGCGAGATCGGCCATGAAGGCGGGGTCGTCGTCGCCCTGCTCGATTGCTGCGGTCAGCAGCCGGCGGCGCAGCAGCGCGCTCGCCCGGTCATCGAGGGTGGCAAAGCCAGGCGTCACCCCGGCTTCGACCGGGAAACTGGCGATCAGCCCCTGCGCAAAGGCGTGGATGGTCTGCACCGCCAGCCCTTGGGGGGCATCCAGCACTTCGGCGAACAGCCGCCGCGCCTGCGCCTGCGCCTCTGGCCCGTCATCGGTGCGCAGCGCCTGCAGGTCGCTGATCAGCTCGGTACTGCTGCACCGCGCCCAATGCGCCAGCCGGCCGAACACCCGCGTCTGCATCTCGGCCGCCGCCAGCTTGGTGAAGGTCAG
>JBMOFG010000038.1:0-10481 GCA_049314415.1 Polymorphobacter sp. | reverse complement strand
GGGGGAAAAAACGGCGTTGCACGGATCAACCTGTGACGGGTGGATGAGCGTCTTGCCGTCGAAGCCCAGCATCAGCGCCTGCCGCGCTTCGGCAGCAAAGCCGTCGCCGTCCTGCAAATTGGTGAACACGCCGTCAAATACCAGCACGCCGGCGGCGCGCGCCGCCAGCACGATCGCCGACAGCGCATAGAGCAACGGGGTGCGGGCCGCATCGGGACGGGCGCGCAGGTCCTTGGCGAGATCGGCCATTCCAGCGACGAGCGCGGCAATTCCCGGCACGGCAGCGATATCCGCCGCCGCCAGCACACCGCGCGGTGTTTCGATCATTGCCCAGACCGGCAGGCCGGCGGCGGCGGCAACGGCCGCCTGTGCTTCGGCAACGCTTTCGACCTTGGGAACGACGATCGCATCGAACCCGGCACCCGCAGCCGCATCAAAATCCGCCATGGCATGCGCGGTCGTCATCCCGTTGACGCGCAACAAGAGTTCGCGCCGTCCCCAACCGCCGGCCTGTGCTGCCGCGACCGCCGCCACGCGTGCTGCCGGCTTGGCATCGGGCTGCACCGCGTCTTCAAGATCAAGGATGATACAATCGCTTGCCAGCGTACGCGCCTTGGCAATCGCGCTGTCGCGATTGGCGGGCAGATAGAGAACAGAACGGCGCGGGCGGGGATGGTCATTCATATCGCCGGTTAAAGCGCGGGCTCGGTCATGGTGCAAGCCCGTCGTCCCCTGCCCCCGGTACGCCGAGCAGAAACGACTATGCCTCGTCCCAACTGCCCAGTTTGGCGCGCATCTTCGTCAGCGCCACCTTTTTGATCTGGCAAACCCGCGCCGCGCCGACGCCGATAACCTGGCCGATTTCCTCGAGATTGAGTTCCTCGACGAAATAGAGCTGCAGCACCATCGCCTCGCGCTCGGGCAGGCTGCCGACCGCCGCGGCAATCGCCTGCTGCATCGATTTCTGCTGCAACTGCGCGAGGGCATCGGGGGTCTCATCGGCAAACCAGTCACTGTGGTCCGAATAGACGTCATCGATCGATTCGGTTTGGATAGCATGGGTCTGTGCCATACCGGCGCGGAAGGTCTCGACATTGATTTCCAGCTTTTCGGCCATTTCCTCGTCGCTGGCGGCACGGCCGAGGCTATTCTCGAGGTTGGCCCGCACCAGCCCCCATTCGCGCCGCCGCCGCATCGCCGACCGCACCAGCGTTGCCCCCTTGCGCAACTGGTCGATCATCGCACCGCGCACCCGAACCGTTGCATAGGTTGCAAAGGCGGCATGGCCACGATCCTCGAAGGCTCTTGCAGATTCGATCAGGCTGACCATGCCGATCTGCACCAGATCCTCGATTTCGATGGCAGAAGACACCCGGGCATGGACGTGCCAGGCGATCTTGCGGACGAGTGCGAGATGCGACGCCACCAGCCGCTCGGGATCGGTCCGGGCAAGGCGGGCTGGCGCATAAAGGGACGGATCATGACCAAGGCGAGCGTCCATCGGATCAGGCTCCTGCAGGTTCGGGGGCTGGGGAAAGTGCATTACTGCCGACGACGGCAACAACATCGACGCTGCGGTCATCGGGGATTTCGGTGAAAGCGAGCACCACCGGCTGCGGCAGGCGCACGCGCAGCAGCGACCAGAGGGCGCGGCGCACCGCCGGCGTGGTGACGATGGCAAAGCGCTTGGCCGTCGCCATCACATCATCGGCGGCGGCCGACACGGCTTCGCCGACGCGCTGGCCGAGCGCCGGATCGAAGGGCCAGTTGCTGCCGGGCGCGGCGCGCACGGCACCGGCCAGCATATTTTCAAGCGCCGGGTCGAGCGCGATGGCGGTGACAGGTTCACGCAAACCAGCAAGCGTCTGGATGATGGCGGGGCCCAGCGCCGGGCGGACGAGTTCGGTCAATTCGGCGGCGTCCTGCGAGCGCCCTGCATGGCTTAACAGCGCCGCAACAATAGCCCGCGTGTCGCGCACCGGCACGGCTTCTTCGACGAGCCGCTGGATGACCTGAGTAACCGTGGCGAGCGACAGCAGCTTGGGCACCAACCCGCCGGCCAGCGCCGGGGCGGTTTCGGCGAGCGTGTCGAGCATCGCCTGGACTTCGTCCTGGCCGATCAGGCGATGGGCATGGGCGCCGAGCAAATGATTGAGATGGGTGCCGATCACCGAGGCGGCATCGACGACGGAATAGCCCGCCGCGGTTGCCAGATCGGCCTCTTCGGGCGCGATCCAGTGCGCCGGCAGGCCAAAGGCCGGATCGCTGACCGGACGCCCAGCGATTTCCGCCGACACCGGTCCTGCAGCAATGGCGAGCACATCATCGGGAAAGGCCAGGTCTTCCCCCACCGTCACGCCGCCGATGGCAATGCGATAAGCAAAGGGCGCCAGCGCTAAATCATCGCGGACCCGCACCTGCGGCAACACGAAACCCAATTGTTTCGACAATTGCCGGCGGATGGCGGTGATCCGCGCCAGCAAGGGTGCGGCGCGGCTGTCATCGACCAGCGGCACCAGCCCGAAGCCGATTTCGAGGCTGACCACCGCGGTATCGGACACATCAGCCCAAGCGATGCTGGCCGTATCGACAATGGGCGCGTCGGCGGCAACAGGGACGGCATTGCGGCGGCGCAGCTTCCAGGCGATCGCCCCGGCACCGGCGGCAGCGGCCAGGATGATGGCATGCGGCATCCCCGGTAACGCGGCAAGCAGCGCCAGGATGACCGCGACCGGCGCCCAGGCGCCCGGGTTTGAGAACTGTTGTGTCACCTGCCCGGCAAGGCCGTCGTCGCTGCCGACGCGGGTGACGACCATGGCGGCGGCAATAGAGAGAAGCAGTGCGGGCACTTGCGCCACCAGCCCGTCGCCAATGGCGAGCAGCACATAGACCCGCGCCGCCTCGCCGATGGGCAGACCATGCTGGACGCTGCCTAGGATCAGCCCGCCAATGATGTTGATAGCAAGGATGAGCACGCCGGCGACCGCATCGCCCTTCACGAACTTCGAAGCGCCATCCATGCTGCCATGAAAATCCGCCTCGGTGGTCACTTCGGCACGGCGCGCCCGAGCATCGTCGGCGGTCAGCAGCCCGGCGTTCATGTCAGCATCGATCGCCATCTGCTTGCCGGGAAGGGCATCGAGGGTGAAGCGTGCAGCGACTTCCGAAACGCGGCCGGCGCCTTTGGTGATGACCACCAAATTGATGATCATCAGCACGGCGAAAACAAAGATGCCGACGATATAATCGCCGCCGACGAGGAAGGCGCCAAAGGCTTCGATGACATGGCCGGCAGCGGCGGTGCCTTCATGGCCATGGACCAACACGACGCGGGTGGATGCGACGTTGAGCGACAGGCGCAGCAGCGTCGCGAACAGCAACACTGTGGGAAAGGCCGAAAAATCGAGCACTTTTCTTGTGTTGATAGCGACCATCAGCACCGCGAGCGAAATGGCAATATTGAGGATGAAGAACAGGTCGAGCAGCAGCGGCGGAATTGGCACGACCATCAGCAGCACCAGCGTCAGAATCGCGACCGGGAGCAGCGCGGCCCGCGAATCGGCATCGCGCAGCGCATCGCGCAGGCTTGGCAAGGACACCCCCCCCATCGCCGTTAGCCACCAAGTTCAGCTAGAAGGAGATAGGCAAGTCGGGCGCGCGTCATGTCGATGGTCGGCGCCACCGGTGCCGGTCTGGCGACCATGGCGGCCATGTTGCCGTCCGCCGGCGTTATTGGCCGATGGGTCGCCGGCGATGCAGCCTGGCGTGCTGCCGGCGATGTTGGCTGGCGTGCCGCCGAAGTGACGCTGCTGCCGATCTTTGCAGCCATCCTGTTGTATATTTCGGTCAACGACCGCGGGCTCCCGTTGATGCCAAAGAAGATCGATCGGTTGGCAGCGGCTTCACGGGGGAAAAGGTCGGCCGCTGCAGCATCGGGGCTGCGCGTCATCGCCGACAGGAACCGGGTGGCCCCGCCGGCGCCCAGAAAGGCCGCCATGTAAAGATCGGCTGCGCCCGCTGTGCGGCCGAGGCGCTTTTCGAGGATCGCGGCATTGTCGCCGGCAAACTCGCCCGCCATCAATGCGGCTGCACCGGCATTGTCGCGCAGCGCGAGGATGGTCGCGCGCGCCGCACTGCCGGCGCGCGCCGCGCCCTTGTTGATCATCTCGGCAGCCCAGCCAAGACCATGTTCATCGCCATGGCGGCGCACCATCTCGAGCCAGGTACTGCTGGTGAACTGGTAGAGCCCGCGCGCGCTCGACGTCCGCGCCCGGGCCGTCGGATCAAGACCCGATTCCGCCTTGGCCTGGGCGAGCAGATAGTTGAAATCCACCCCAGTGCGGGCTGCCGCATCGCGCACCACCGCCGTGATGGCGGCGACATCGCGAACAGAGCCAACAGCAGAAGCCAGGCCGGGAATGGCGGTCATGCCCAACGCCCGTCGCGGCCATAAACCAAAGCCGCCGGCCGACCGACGCGGGCATCGATTGCCCGCAATTGGCGTTCGATGCCGACAAGCTTGACGCGCGCTCGGAGCGCCGCTTCAGCATTCAGGTCGCGGGCTTCTTCGAGCAATGCACGCGGTGGGGTGACACCTTGCGCGACCGCGGCCGTCACCGCCTGCAATGCCGCCGTCTTGGCCGCCGTCGCCGCTTCGATCGCCGGGGCATTCTCGACCGCGAGCGCCGCCAGTTCGGCGCGGATCGCAGCCACCAGCGTCGCAAAACGCGGATCACCAGGCTCGGCAGTGCTGGCCATGCTGTCGTCCCCCGCCGTCATATTCAGCCGCGCGACCCAGTTTCAAGCCGGATCATGGCCGCAGCGATCAGGGCGGGATCGGGCTTATAGGAACCGCCGGCGATGGCGGTGCGCAGCGCAGCCACGCGCGCCGTATCAACCGGTGCCGATGCCGCAAGCTGGTGTACGATCCCGCTTATTTGTGTGGATACCGGCGCCCGGGGCGATTTCACCTCGACCCTGGCGCGCAGGTCGTTCGGTTTCGCCACGCCGTCGCCAGCACCGACCAGCGGGCGCAGGGGACCATTGCGGCCAATAGCATCCATCATCTCGCGTTCCTCCTATTAGCCATCGGCACACTGCTGCCGGAGGCGTTTTCCTGCGGTTGTTAACGGCCGCCCACTATCTTGGTTAAGCCGGTCAACCGGACCCGGCCGTCGTCACCGATAAGGCCTGTAAAGCGCTTGCCGCCGCCATCGGGGCGCAGTTGCACGCGGCCATCGCGGGCATCGGCATCGGCATCGGCAACCGCTGCCATGCCGATTACAAAGCCCGGGCCGTCGGTTTCCACGGTTACCCGGTCACCCCGGCGGATTGCCGGGCGGCTGCGAATTGCCGGATCACTGGTGGGCACCATGGTTGGCGCCTGACCATCAGCGAGCGGCACGAAGACCTGCCACGCTGGCGCTGCGCAGCTGATGGCAACGCTGCGCGCGGCAGGGCCCCAGGCCAGCGCCGGATTGCGGCACGCGGGCAGCAAAAGCCGCGGATCGACGACCACCGGCCGGCCGGCGAACATTTCAGCCGCGGCCTGCAACCGACCGGGCTCGATCATTGTAGCGCGCGCCTCCGGCGGCGTAGCAATGGCCTGGGCAGTTGCCGGCTGGGTCAGCCAGATCATCGACACCAGGATCAGGGGCAGCAAGAAACGCATTGCAGGAAGCTCCGGCACAACAGCGTGCAGACGCCCCCAAGCAAGAAGCGCGCCAACCGGCCGTTACAGCGAGCGGGCTGGCCGGCGGCGACCAGCAGCGGCAGAAATGTGCCGCCCAGACGGCAAAGTCTTGCCACTTTTGCCAAGTTGCACCCGGCCCGCCACCGGAAAACCCGTTTGGCACGGCGTTTGCATGAAGATGGTCATGACCGGACCCGACCTCATCGATCGCCAATTGGGCATTCACGCCGATGCACTGCGGTTGCGCTCGCAACGGCTCGACATCATCGCGTCGAATATCGCCAACGCCGGCACTCCCGGCTTCAAGGCCCGCGATCTCGATTTTTCCAGCGCGCTCGACGCGGCGGTGCGCGGCATCGGCAGCCAAGATGCGCTGCGCTATCGGGTGCCGGTGCAGGTTTCGCTCGATGGCAACACTGTCGAACTGGCCACCGAACAGACAGCGTTTACTGAAAACGCACTCGAATATCGTGCCACGCTCAGCTTCCTGTCAGGGCGCATCGAAACGATGATGGCCGCACTGAAGGGCGGCGAATGATGGCCGCGCCACTATCGACCTTCGATATTGCCGGTCGCGCCATGGCGGCGCAGTTGGTCCGACTCAACACCATAGCATCGAATCTTGCCAATGCCGGCGCCGTGGCAGGTACCGAGGCCGGTGCCTATCGCGCGCTGAAGCCGGTGTTCGCCACGCGTTATGCCGGTGCCGCCGCCACGGTCGATGTGGCCGATATCACCCGCACCGGGGCGCCTGAAAAACGCCATGAACCCGGCCATCCGCTCGCCGACCCCGATGGCAACATTTGGGTTGCCACTGTCGATCCCAATCAGGAGCTTGTCGAAATGGTCGAAACATCCCGGCAATATGCCAATAATGTCGAAGTGCTAACGACCGCCAAGTCGCTGGCACTCGATACGCTGCGTCTTGGTCGCTGACCATGACCGACCCGATCTCCAGCCGCCTGCCGGCCGACTTGCCCACCGCCAAGGCTTCGGCCAAGGCGTACAAGACTGTGCTCGACCAGTCCGATTTCCTCGCCCTGATGAGCGCGCAACTGAAAAATCAGGATCCGACCAAGCCGGTCGATAATAGCGAATATGTCGCTCAGATGGCGCAGTTTTCGACCGTCAACGGCATTGCCGCGATGAACGGTGCCATCGCGCAGAGCAACACGGCGCTGGCCGCCATCACCAACCGGCTCGACACCCTGATCGCTGCCACCAACCGCCAAAAAAAGGATTGACCCGATGGCTTTTTCCACCGCCGTTTCCGGCCTTGCCGGCGCGCAGACCGAGCTTGCAACGGTCGCCAACAACATCGCCAATGTCGGTACAAACGGCTTCAAGCGCTCCCGGGTGGCATTCGGTGACATCATCGCCAATTCGCCGCTGCAAAATGCCTCGCGCGTTGTCGGTTCGGGCACCATCGTGCGCGGGGTCATCCAGCAGTTTCGTCAAGGGCCAATGGAATCGACCGAAAGTGCACTCGATCTCGCCATTTCGGGCCAGGGCTTTTTCGCGGTCAAGGGCTTCGACGGCGACGCGTTGACCAGCTTCACCCGCAACGGCAGCTTTGTCGTCAATGCCGAGCGTTATGTCGTCGATAACGCCGGACGCCGCCTGCAACTCTTCCCCACCACCAACGAAGGCGGCATCGTGTCGAGCGATCTTGGGGCGACGGTATCGGCACGGCTGCCGCTGGCGTCGGGCCAGCCCCAGGCCACCGGGGCGATCAAGCTGGCAGTCAACCTGCCCGCCGATGCCACGGTCATTCCCAACAAGCCGATCTACACGGCGGCTACCCCCTATGCTTTCAATGCCAATGATCCGTCGACGTTCAACCATTCGACATCGGTGACAATCTATGATTCGCTCGGCAACCCGCTGGCAGCAAATATTTTTTATGTGAAAACCGGGGTGCCGAGCGTGGCTGATCCGACCCACAAATGGCTGGCCCATGTCCTGATCGGGACCAATGAGCTGGAGGTCGGCGGCGTCAAGGGCATTCCGTTGGTCTTCGATACCGGCGGCGTGCTTTTGACGCCGACCGCGCCTTATCAGTTCGACAGCCTGCTGCCCGCCAGCGGCAGCCAGCCGATTGCGCTCTCGGTCGACCATGGCATTGCCACGACCCAGCAATCGGGCACCTTCAGCCGCGCCACAATCGAACAGGATGGCTTTACATCCGGCCAGCTTGAAAGTGTCGCAGTAGACAGCACCGGCGCGCTGCGGGCCGCTTTTTCCAATGGCGAAGTGCAGACGCTGGGCAAGGTGGCGGTCGCCATTTTCGCCAACCCGCAGGGGCTGAAACAGACCGGCGACACCAGCTATGCGGCAACCCCCGATTCCGGCCCGGCGATTACCGGCGAGGCCGGACGCAGCGGCATCGGCTCGATCCTATCGGGCAGTCTTGAACGCTCCAATGTCGATCTGACGCTCGAACTTGTCGGGCTGATCGCCGCCCAGCGCAACTTCCAGGCCAATGCCAAGGCAATGGAGACCGATTCGACGCTGCTGCAAACCATCATCAACCTGCGCCAGTAAGCAGCGCTGAACACGGGCTTGAAAGGGGGCATCGATGGACCGGCTGATCTACACCGCGCTGACTGGCATGACGGCGCGCGCAAGGGCGCAGGCAGTGACGGCAAACAATCTCGCCAACGCCGCCACCACCGGCTTCCGCCGCGAACTCGTCGCAGCAGAAGGCCGCTATTTTACCGGCAGCACGGTCAGCAGCCGCGTGCAGTCGGGCGCGCCAAGCCTCGCGACGCCGCACGACCCGGGCCGCGTTACAGTAACCGGCCGCAAGCTTGATATCGCCCTTGACGACAATGCCTGGCTGGCAGTTCAGGGGCCGCTGGTAAAGGGCGTGCAGACCGAGGCCTATACCCGCCGCGGCGACCTGCAGGTCAGCGCCGGCGGCGTACTGCAAAATGGCGATGGCCGCGCCGTGCTCGGCTCCAATGGTACGCCGGTCACCGTGCCGGCCGGCACCGACCTGGAAATCGCTAAGGATGGCATGCTGTTGGCGCGGACGGGCGACATCACAACGCCCATCGGCCGCCTCAAGCTGGTCAATGGCAATACGCTCGGCACCCTCGACAAGGACAGCGACGGGATGTTCACCAAGGCCGACCCGCTGCCCTTCGATGCCGCGGCACAGCTGACCGGCGGCGCGCTGGAAGCGGCCAATTTGCAGACAGTGGACGCGCTCGCCGAACTGGTGGCGCAATCACGCGGCTTTGAAGTCAACGCCCGCCTGCTGGGCATCGCCAAGGATATCGATGAACGCACCGCCCGGTTGATGGCGTTCGACCGCTGATGGCTCTGCAACCAAAACGACAACCGCCGCCGGCCGCCCGCAGAAGAAAACCAGTGTCGAAAGGAGCCACCGCATGACCAGTGCCCTGCAGATCGCCCGTTCCGGGCTCGATGCGCTCGACCAGCGCATGAAGACGATTTCAAACAATCTCGCCAATGTGAACACTACCGGCTTCAAGCGCGACCGCGCCGCATTCGTGTCGATGATGTACCAGGACAGCCGCCAGGCTGGCGCGCCGTCCGGGGCGGACAGCCAATATGCCACCGGACTGGGCACCGGTACCGGCGTGCGGGTCGGGGGCACCGAACGCATCCATATCCAGGGCGCGATGACCCAGACCGACAATGCCCTTGATCTTGCGATCGAAGGCGAAGGCTTTTTCGCGGTACTGACCCCCGATGGCCGCCAAGCCTATACCCGCGATGGTTCGTTCAAGCTGTCGCCGACCGGTGAAGTCGTCACCTCCGCGGGGCTGCGGCTGGCGCAGGCGATCGTCATTCCCGATGGCGCGCAGGACATCACCATTGCCCCCGACGGCACGGTCACGGCAACCCTGCAGGGCGAAGCCGTGCCGGTGGAAGCCGGGCAGATCCAGGTGACACGCTTTCTCAACCCCGCCGGACTGGAAGCCCGCGGCGACAATCTTTTCGGCGAAACCGCAGCGAGTGGCGTGTCGCAAACCGGAGTCGCCGGGGTGAATGGCGCCGGCAACATTCGCCAGGGCGCGTTGGAGGGATCAAATGTGTCGACGGTGCAGGAGCTGGTCGACATGATCGAGACGCAGCGCGCCTATGAAGTTAACGCCAAGGTCATCAAGGCTGCCGACGAGATGGCCCAATATGTCACCCAGAATGTTTAGGGCGCACGCATTGGGGCCGCACGCTCTGGTGCCGGTTGCGTTGGTGGCGCAGTCGCTGCTGCTGTCCGCCTGTGCCAACGAAGGCTTTGGCCGGGTGCCGGGCCTTGCCGCGACGCTGCCGCCGCCGCCGCCCGCCGCCATGGCCGAAGTGACCACCGGCAGCCTCTACAATCCGGCAAGCTTTACCGGACTGGCCAGCGACCGCCGTGCCCGCCGCGTCGGCGACCTGCTGACTATCAGGCTGGTCGAGCGTACGCAGGCGCGCAAATCGGCGACCGCCGATTCGACGCGCGAAGGCAACACCAGCATCACCTTGCCCGCCGTTCCGCCCTTTTCCTATGTCCCGGCCGGGCTGACGAACGGCGGATCGACACAAGGTTTCAAGGGCAGCGGCACGGCCGCGCAGGACAATCAGCTTTCCGGCGACATTACCGTCACTGTCGCTCGCGTGCTGCCCGGCGGCGTGTTGATGGTCGCGGGTGAGAAACGCCTGACGCTTAACCGCGGCGAAGAACAGGTGCAACTTACCGGGCTCGTCCGCATCGATGACCTCGGCCCCGACAACAGCGTGCCCTCCACGCGCGTCGCCGATGCCCCCATCCGCTATT
>JBMOFG010000037.1:0-10541 GCA_049314415.1 Polymorphobacter sp. | reverse complement strand
TTTTCGGGGTTTTGTTAGCCACCGAAGGCTGGGCGAGCGTGAGGGGCGTATATTTTTCCGACCCAATGATGATATTTGACATGATTAGGTTTGCCGGATCATGGCCGTGGCTGCTGCTGTTGCCACTCGGTTTTGGACTGGTCGGGATTGGCATGTTATTAGTTCGATTAACCGGAGACCCTCTGCGCCCGCGCCAAAGTGCACTGACAATAACCGCTTTGGTTCTTGCATTGGTCGCACTTGATTGGGGCATCGCGAAATTCACGGCTACCAATTTGCTTTCGAGCGGCATCTCCACAGTCATGCGACCGGTCATAAACGCATGGGTAAACCAAAAAAGTGGAGCATGGGTTGTTCCCGACACTCTAGCATCTGATAGTTTTGCCTTGGACTATCCTGCAAATCGAACGCCACCGTTACGAATCTTGTCGGTCGCAATTGAATCGTTAGGCGTAGAACTCGACGCCAAGCACCAAGCCGAATTGATCGCCAGCCTGACGGGTGCGTTGCGCGGCCGCTATGTTGTGACGGAAATTGGTCGCCACCGCTACCATGGCTCGACGCTGGAAGGCGAAATCCGCGAACTATGCGCTTTGCGTCTGAACACCTTGCCTCGCTCCGCGGCCGAAGACGCCATTCTGATGCAGTGCCTGCCAGCCAGGTTGAGTAGGCAAGGTTGGGATACATCAGGGTGGCATGGCAATGCAGGTCAATTTTATCGGCGCAATGAAATCTATCCCACGATGGGGTTGGGCATCATAAATGATTTCAGATCACTAATAGCGAAAGTTTCGGCGCCGTGCATGTTTCTGTTCGTCGGGATCTGCGATAGGGACATTTTCCGGCTATCTCTTGATTGGCTCGGTAATCGCGATCGGGGCTTTGCTCATGTGATGTCGCTTGATACGCATCTGCCGCTCCCGGCCAACTCGTATTGCGGCGGAAACCAAATCTGCCTTTATCGGTACTATCAGAGCCGCACACTCGGTGCACTCGCTGAGGAACTGGCGCGGCGCCCAAGCGGACCGGACATTGTCTACGTCTATGGCGACCATGCGCCTAAATTTCTGGACGCTAAGATACGCGGGCAGTTCGTTCCAGATGTCGTGCCTTTCGTCGTTATCCATCGGGCCAACGCGGCTAAAAACGGGCCGCGTATCGATAACTAAAGCAAACGAAACACCCAAATTTGCCAGAGCCTGAAAGCGCGTGGCAAAATCGCGCAGCCCGGCACCTCGCGGCCACGCAGAGGCATTACTCCACAGTTGTTGGCAGCCGAGCATATTTGTCCTCGATACGAACGATATCGTCCTCTCCAAGGTATGGACCACATTGCACCTCAATCAGATGCAGTGGCACCCTTCCGGGGTTAGCAAGGCGATGCTGTGAACCAGCGGCAATGTACACCGACTGATTTTCACTGACGATTTGCTCCCGCCCGTCAATGGTCACCACGGCAGTTCCCGAAACTACAATCCAGTGTTCTGACCGATGATAGTGCATTTGCAATGAGAGCTGTTCGCCGGGTTTCACAACGATGCGCTTGGTTTGAAAACGCTCGCCGGAATCGGTTGTCTGATAAGTGCCCCAAGGACGATGCACTACCGATTGCAGAGTGTGGCGCGTGCTGTTTCGGGCCTTCAACTCATCGACGATCTTCTTGACGTCCTGCGACCGACTGCGTGGAACCACCAGCACCGAATCCCGCGTTGCCACCACAACCATGTCCTCGACACCGACGAGAGCGACAGCCAGGCCGTCATCGACGCGTACCAAACAATTATGTGAGTCAATCGCGACGATTTCACCTTGTAGGGCGTTGCCGCTGTCGTCTCGGGAAGCGATGCTCCACAGCGAGTTCCAAGATCCGACATCGGACCAACCGATATCGACGGGAACGACCGCGGCATGCCTGGTCGGCTCCATAACGGCATAATCGATCGAGATATCGGGTGAAGCCAAGAAAGCGGCAGGTGCCGGGCGCAGGAATAATTTGTCGGTTGTTGCTTCGCGCATCGCTGCTTCGCAAGCAGCGGCGATAGTCGGCGCATGGATTGCCAGCTCGGCCAGATAGGTTGCCGCGCGAAACACGAAGATGCCGGCGTTCCAGGCGTGGGTCCCGCTCTCCACCAAGGTAGCCGCCAGGCTGGCATCGGGCTTTTCGACGAACCGGGTGACCGCATGGACACCATCGAGACCGACCAATTCGGTGCCGATCTCGATGTAGCCGTAACCGGTTTCTGGGGCGTCAGGCTTGATGCCGAATGTCACGAGATGCCCCGCCTCGGCGGCAGGAATAGCGGCCGCAACTGCTGCATGGAAGCGCTGCACATTGGCAATGACATGATCGGAGGGCGCAACCACCAGAATGGCCTCCGCATTGTGATTAAGGGCCAAATGGGCCGCCAAGGCTATGGCGGCTGCGGTGTTGCGGCCCTGCGGCTCAAGAATGATAGCGGCTGGCGTGCAGTCAGCTTCCGCAAGCTGATCACTGATCAGAAATCGGTGCTCTTCACCACCAACAACTATCGGCGCGACAAAGCCAAAGGTCTCAGCAAACCGTGCTACGGTGTCCTGCATCATCGAATGATCGCCAACGATCGGTAACAGCTGTTTTGGATGCAGCGCCCGCGATGCGGGCCACAGCCGGGTACCCGCACCTCCCGAAAGAATGACCGGCACCAAATGCTTAGAACTAAAAAACGGCATATAATTCCAGATGAAACGGAACTGTAGTATAGCAGTCGCTTCTTATGACTACAAACCAGAGTGCGAATTTGCCGACATACGGCGTAGCTTATAACGCGCCAATTCAGGGGCTGCAATTAAATCGGAGGAACAGACCGGTGAAACGTGAACGAACGCCCCGCATGAAGCGCGGGGCCGGGTCGGCGCGCTTGGGGATCACGACTTTGTTGTACGCTAAACTGATGGTAGGGATATCGGAAAGGGTCCCACCGTCGCTACACAAATCGAGTTTGACAAAAACTTGGTGCCGCGTCCCATTACGCTGCCGTAGGGTGTGATTTTTGCAACAGCCTCTCTGCGCTCGCGCCGGACACGGCAAAAAAGCAATTGACGCGTTGAGAATTTTGCTTGATGGGCGATCTGGTATTTATAGGTTAGGTAGGAAGTAAAATGGGTTCGATTACGAAGGCAGTGATTGCGTCGCTTCTGCTTGTTCAGACTGCTAGCGCAATGGCCCAGACAGTTCCGGCAGGCTCTGACGAGGTAGCCGCTGCCGCCGCCCGTAGCACACTTGCCGGCGGCGTCGCCCTCGGTGGTGTTTTGCTCGCTGCGGTTGTAGTTGCTGCAACAGGCGGAAATGATGCCCTTGATACCGTCGCAGTCGTGCCGCCAGTCGTGCCGCCGGTCGTGCCGCCGAGCGCAACCACGACATCAACCACGACCAGGACGACGCCGGTGGCTACCACAACAGCAACCACGACCACGACCAGGACGACTGCGGTTGCTACCGCGACATCAACCCGTTAGTCTTTTTTTTGATTTTGCCGGGCCTCGACATGAAAGTGTCGGGGCCTTTTTTGTGACCTGCATACGGCTCACCTTTGAAAATCGTTGGGGTCAACCCTTCGATCGCGGCATTGCAATCGTGTTGACCGGGGGCAGCAGTGGGATCACCTGCTGCCGGCCTTTCAGCCATGCGCCGGTTTCGGGATCGATCCAATAACTGTTGGTCAACTGAACACGGTTCTCGGCTACCAGCGTTTCGTCGATCCGGCGCGCCTGGCGCTTCTCGCCCAGCACGTCGATTGGCGAAAGCCCGGCGTCACGGAATCTTGATTTCAGCACGGCCTCGGCCTCGGCGCCGCGATGAGAAACCAGAGTTCGGCGTGTCAATGTTTTGCCGATCAGGCTCCGTATGTCAGTCGACCAGCCGGCACCTAAAACGGTTTCGCGCAGTTCGACTTCGGTTCCCAAACTCTTCACGATAAACGGCCCGAAGGTCGTGATTGCCTCCCTCTCGGCGCTATACCAGGTTAGGCGATCGTCAGCGTCCGAGCGCGCAAGCACGACGAGCGACCGTGATTGGCCGTCGAACCAGAACAGCATCGATGAATACGCAAGACTGTCGGCATAAGCGCGAATGTCGCCATCGGCGGACTTAGGCTGATTGTTGGTGACCGTGCTCCAGAACGGTGATGTTTTGCGGATGTCGCCGCTGCATCCGGCCACACCCAGCACCGTTGCCGAGACCAGCAGATTGCGGCGGCTCAACGCGTTGACCATCCAAATATCCCGAATGTTGATGCGACACGCGCCCGGTTGCGCTAGCGCTGACGCTAAACTGTCTTTAAGTGAGCGCTTGGCCGTTGGGAAGCCGAATTGGAGTTTAGGTTACAATGACACTCTCCCTCGCGCCAGCCATACGTGCTGCCCGTACCCTCCAATACTACCGCCAAATGCGGCTATTGGCGCTGTTGCTCGCGGGTGCGTCCGGTGCTGGACTTGCCAATGTATCTGCTCAGGCGGCACCGTTCCATCCATGGCCCGTCTCGACATCGAGCAATGATTTCGGCGGCGTCGGCCTCCTGCAGACGCCGTCGGCACGGTTTTCCCGCGATGGCCAGTTGACTGCCGGGTTTAACATGGTGAGCCCCTACAGTCGCTATTTTGTCACGATGCAGGCCATGCCGTGGATGGAGGCCAGCCTGCGCTACACGTCGGTCAGCGATCGGCTCTATTCGGATGTGCCAAGTTTCAGTGGTGACCAATCGTACAAAGATCGCGGCTTCGACATCAAGATTAAGCTCCTCGACGAAGGCCGGATCCGCCCGGCGCTAGCTATCGGAGCGCGTGACTTTATCGGCACCGGTCTGTTCAGTTCGGAATATCTGGTCGCCAACAAAAGCTTTGGCCCCATCGACGCATCGGTAGGTGTTGCATGGGGAAACATGGGCACTCGCGGCCATGCCCGGAACCCGTTGACGTCGATCTCAAGTCGCTTTGAAAAGCGTGAGGGCTACACGGCGGGCGGAGGCACGTTCAACAGCGTATATTTCCGCGGTCCGAGGATAGGCTTTTTCGGCGGTATTCAATATGCCACGCCACTGCGGGGGCTGACATTGAAAGTTGAATATGATGGCAACAATTATCAGCAGGAATTCCTTGGTAACGCGCAGCCCGTCAGTTCGGCAATAAATGTTGGGCTCGACTACCGTATCGCGCCGTGGCTCAATGCGACTGCCAGCTTCCAGCGCGGCAACCGTTTCGGCTTGACGCTTGCCGCGACAACCAATGTCCATCGGCAGACGCAGCCACCCAAGTTCGATCCGCCGGGCGCGCCGATCGGCATGGAACCACAACCGATACCCGACGCCGGGGCCTTGCCGCTGCTCAACACGGCCATAGCGCCAGGACAGGTGGGTGCCCCCGGCCAGCCCCGCAACAGCCTAGCGTTGCCGCCAACCACCAGCGTCATTCCCGCCGACGGCGAAATGAGCGCGCGCGTGGTTCGCGCACTCGATGTCCAGGGAACGGCACTCTATTCCGCCAATTTCCGCGGGGATACGGCCGAGTTGTTCGTGGCCCAGACCCGATTTTATAACATGGCGACCGGTGTTGGGCGTATCGCACGCGCGGCATTCTCCGTGCTGCCCGCTAAATTCGAATATGTGAAGATCGTCCTGGTGGAGAACGGCGTCGAAACTTTGGCGGTCAAGGTCCCGCGTGCCGGTCTTGTCGAAGCGGTGAAGGTTCGCCGCGGTCCAGCACTCGACAAGTTGTTATTGGAAACCGAAATCACGGATCCTCCGCTGACCCTCGGTCAGGCGGATTTCAAGGGCCCCGTAAACGCCGTCTATCCGCAATTTCTCTATGCGGTCCGTCCCGGCCTGAAGACAACACTGGGGCGGCCGGAACAATTCCTGCTTTATCAACTTTATGTTGCGCTCAACGGTGGTGTTCTGCTTGGCCGCGGCTGGGGCGCGACGGGCCAATTTACCGTCAACGTCAGCAACAATTTCGACAAGCTGCGTATCCAGTCGGACAGCGCGCTGCCCCGCGTCAGAAGCAATATTGCCGAGTATCTGCGTGAAGGCACGACGGCCATTTCACACCTGCAGATGGATTACACCTTCAATATCGCTCCGTCGCTCTATGGCCATGTCTATGGCGGCTTGCTCGAAGAAATGTTTGCCGGGGTCGGCGGTGAAATGTTGTACCGACCGGCAACGCAGAATTGGGCTATCGGTGTCGATCTCAACTATGTTCGCCAACGCGATTTCAATCAGTTGTTTGCCATGCAGGATTACACGGTGTTGACCGGGCATGTCGGCGGCTATTTGAACTTCCCCAAGGCACGGATCGATGCATCGGCGCGCGTCGGCCGTTATCTCGCCAAGGATTTCGGCGTTACCTTCGACGTGTCCCGGACATTTGAATCGGGTGTCCGGATCGGGGCCTTTGCGACGTTTACTGATGTTTCGGCCGAAGAATTTGGTGAAGGCCGCTTCGACAAGGGCATCTATTTCATTCTTCCGCTCGACCTGCTTTACAACAAGCATGTCCGGTCGGCGGTGGGCGTTGCCTATCGCCCGCTGATCCGCGATGGCGGGCAGCAAGTGATCATCCGCCAGCCCTTGATTGGCACTACGGATCCAGCACGAAAATCCAATGTCCTCGACGGGTGGCGAGGCCTCACCAACTAGCCCGCCTTATTCACGAGCCTTCCCGCTAGAGCTTTGCAGACCTGATCCGCCTTACTCCGTATAGTACCCAAAGTTTGCGAATTTGGCCGGGCTATCTGAGAAAGGCACCGTGGCGGTGAACAAGAGGACGTACGCGAAGTTTTGCCATGCCCCCCGCTATTGCCGAGCGTTGTCGCCACCGAGACTGCACATACGTTTTGACGTGTGATACCGTTACGACTATGAATATAAGACATATTCTACAGGTTTTACGGTCGATCAAGCGATGAAAGACGATCAAGCCAATCGTGCGCTACGCCCTGCGGTTATTCTATGGGCTTTTTCCGGCCTCGTTGGCATTCCTTTCGCGGTCTATTTTGATCTGCTCGGCGGCTGGCGCTGGCCACCGTACAACGCAATTTATGATCAGATGATGGTCGGCGTGTATTTCGCGCTGGGCATCTGTGCCACGCGCGCCATCAAAAATCCTATTGGACACGGCAGCTTCCTCTGGTTTGTAGCGATCTCGAGTTTCACACACGGCGCTGTAATGCTTTTTCACGCTTTGCATGATCAGATGCATCTAAACCATCTAATCGGCGATGTATGGATCTTGGCCGGCGGCGTTGCCTTGGCTTGGCCTTTATGGCGGCTAAGGCGAACCGATGATGGAATTTGACAATCTGCCATAGAGCCAGTTTCGCGAACAAACATTTGTGAAAACTGGCTGTTGTGAATCCGAACGGGCCGCGGGGCAGTTCGGGTGATCAGAGATAAAGCGAGTTTGGGGACGACTTTGGCCGTGTCGTCTAGTCTCCCGGATTCGGACGGTATCCCCAAATTTCGCGACTATTGGGGCTTTGTGTCCCTGTGTTGGTCCGGTGCCGCGTTCGCGATGAGGAAGTGGAGGTGCGAGAGCAACCCCCAACCAACTCTCTTTCCAATTAAGTATATGGAATAATTGTATATTATTAGGCCATGGCGTGACGAGATAGTCTTTTCGGGCAGCACCTTGGCTAGCACCGCTGCTGCCGGTGGCCTTTCAACCACCTTGTTACCGCCCCCTCCGGATTACCAATGCTGGCAACTCAGGGGCTTTCTGAATGGCAGGGGGTCCTGGCAATCTGCAGGGATCCGGCGTTCAGGTTCAGACCCCTTATCGTTCATTGGGATCGTGATAACGTCAGAACGGAAGTTAATGCGCAGATGGGTGTTGTCCGGGGCTGTTATCTATATATGATGGAATATAGATTAGGCGTGAATTCAGGGGGGTTTTCTTGCGCGCGTTGCTTCAGGTCGGCGTACTCGGTGGCGCCGCGCTCATAGTGGCCACACCGGCCATGGCCGAAGAAGGGACAGTGGCAGATGGGGCAACCGGCCTCATCATTGTCACCGCGCGCCAACGTCCGGAAGATGCACAAGATGTGCCCGCCTCACTGTCGGTGGTGGGCATGTCCTGGCTGGAGCAGTCCTACACGCTCAACACACGCGACCTGACAACGCTCGTCCCAGCACTAAACTATTCCTCGGCCAATCCGCGCAACACCGCCTTCACCATTCGCGGCCTGGGATCGAGCGTGGTCGCAGTGAGCCAGGCCAATGATGGGTTGGAGCCGGGTGTCGGATACTATGTCGACGGCGTGTATCATGCGCGGCCTGCGACCGCCGCATTCGACTTCACAGACATCGAGCGCATCGAGGTGCTTCGCGGACCGCAGGGCACACTCTTCGGCAAGAACACGACGGCGGGCGCGATCAACATAATCTCAGCCGCGCCTAGCTTCACGAGCAAGCTGAATGCTGAGCTTAGCGGGGGCGAGCGCCGTTTCATGCAAGGGCGATTTTCGGCCACTGGGCCGCTTGCCGGAGATACGCTCGCCTACCGGTTGTCTGGCACCTTCACCCGGCGCGACGGTGTGCTGCGCAATGTGCGGACAGGCGCGGACCAGAACACGCTGGGGGCGCAGGCGGTGCGCGGGCAGGTGTTGTGGCAGCCATCAACCGACTTCCGTCTGCGGCTGATAGCGGACTTCTCCAATTTCGACAGTGAATGCTGCACGCAGGTCTATCTGCGCGTTGGCACCAGTCTGCGCCCAGTGGCGCGGCAGTTCCCGGGGCTCGCAGCGTTAGCGGGCTACACCCCGGCTAGCACCAATCCCTATGACCGCTTGACCGATATCGATGCGCCGCTCGCCGTTAAGACAAACGAGGGCGGCATGGTGGGCATGGCGGACTGGAACATCGGCTCTGCCTCGGTGACCTCGATCACAGCATGGCGCTTTTGGAACTGGGACGCAGCGAACGACCGCGACTACACAGGCCTCCCAATCCAGCTGATCCAGCGTATCCCATCGCGGCAGGACCAGCTCAGCCAGGAATTGCGAATCGCCTCAAACGGCGAGGCGGCCGTCAGCTATCTCGCAGGGCTTTACTGGTTTCACCAAGTGCTGACCGGAAGTCCCAACTCGGTCTACGGCCCCTATGGCGCGCCATGGCTGATCGGTCCGACGACCGGAGCCAATGCGACCCCGGTGCCCACCAATCTGATCGATGGTTATGGCCAGACCGGGGAAACGCGCTTTGCGATAAACAGCTACGCCGCCTTTGCCGAGGCGAACTGGCGAGTTCTGCCCACCGTCACACTGACAGGCGGGCTACGCTACACCTTCGAAAACAAAACCGGCAATTACAGCACGCAGGTGTCAGGCGGCCCGGCAACGACCAACCCGGCGCTGATCAACGCAAGGCTTGGAGTGCTGCGCCCGCAAACCTATGCTGCGCGAGACCGCGACGGGAGCCTTTCGGGCCGCGCTAATATCGCGTGGCAGCCCACGGACGACATGATGCTCTACGCCAGCTTCGCGCGCGGCTTCAAATCTGGCGGGATCAATATGTCGGGCCTGCCGCTCGATGCGAACAACCAACCGGCGCTTGCGACAGCGGTGGTGCGGCCCGAGCGCAACACGACCTGGGAGGCGGGGATCAAATCGACCCTATTGGAGCGTCGCCTGACCATCAACCTTGCTGCCTATCGCACCACTGTGCGCGATTTTCAGGCGACGGTGGTGGATTCGAGCCAGACCGTGGCGCTCCGCGGCTATCTTTCGAACATTCCTGAAGTGCGCGTGCAGGGAATCGAGGCCGATGCAGCTTTGAGGATCGGCAACCTGACACTCGTCGGCGCGCTGGCTTACGGGGACGGAGTTTATACCGACTACCCGGCAGGTCCCTGTCCGCTCGAACGCCAGTCGGCAGCGACGGCGGCCTGCGATCTGACCGGCCAGCGATTAGCGGGCTTGCCGCGCTGGTCCCAGACGCTGAGCGCCGATTACGCTTTGGCAGTCGCGGACGGCGCTGTCTTCCTCCATGCCGACAGCAACTGGCGAAGCGGCTATTCAGGGGATCCGACCTTGTCGAGCTTTACTTGGATCAAAGGCTACAATCTTACTAATGCAAGCCTCGGCTACCGGCGGGAGGACGCTAGCGGCAAAGGCTGGGAAATCGCGATTTTCGCGCGCAACTTGCTGAACACCGACTATATCCAGAACCTGACCATCCAAGCTGGCAATTCAGGGCTGATCCTCGGCACTCCCAGCGATCCGCGCACCGTGGGCATTACCTTCAGGCTGCGGCGTTAGGATCGTCCGAACCAGACGCATCGCTGCGCTTTACCGGGCGCGGCGCTGGGAGCAGCTGGCCGGCGATCGCGGCAACCCCGGCGCTGCCGACAAGACCGGCATCTCTCTGAAGCTGCCGATAAAGGGCAAGGATTTGCTCGCCTAACGGCGTCAGGTGAGCGCCCGCCTTCTGGTTACCCGGGGTGGTCGCCACCAACTGTGTCAACGCCGGTCTGATTCCAGGCCATTCGGGCGGAGTAAAAGCAGGCCAGTG
>JBMOFG010000036.1:0-10549 GCA_049314415.1 Polymorphobacter sp. | reverse complement strand
TTCGGTCTTTTTGTCGAGGCCATAAGCGAGCGCGGCGGCGGTCGGTTCGTTGATGATGCGCAGGACTTCCAAGCCAGCGATCTTGCCGGCGTCCTTGGTGGCCTGGCGCTGGGCATCGTTGAAATAGGCCGGCACGGTGATGACGGCCTGCGTCACGGTTTCACCCAGATAGGCCTCGGCGGTTTCCTTCATCTTCTGGAGGATGAAGGCGCTGACCTGCGACGGCGAATAATCCTGGCCACCGGCTTCCACCCAAGCATCGCCATTGCCGCCCTTGACGATCTTGTAGGGAACGAGCGCCATGTCCTTCTGGGTCATCGGGTCGTTGAAGCCGCGGCCAATCAGGCGCTTGACGGCAAAGACGGTGTTCTCAGGGTTGGTCACGGCCTGGCGCTTGGCCGGCTGGCCGACGAGACGCTCGCCGTCCTTGGTAAAGGCAACCTGCGACGGCGTGGTACGCGCGCCTTCGGCGTTTTCGACGACCTTGGGGGCCGCGCCTTCCATGACCGCGACGCACGAATTGGTGGTACCCAGATCGATCCCAATAACTTTAGCCATGCGCTTCTTTCCGTCCTTGTAATCGGGCCCGTGCGACGTTGCCCCGAAGCGGCACCGCCCATCGTCCCTGGCTGATTTGCCTGCTTCAGATAGGAGGCGTGCAAGCGTGTTCAATACCGACAGCGGATTTTGCTGGTGCAAAAACCGGCGCCCCCGGCTATGACAAATGCCCGAACGCTCCCTAGCTATGCTGCGAATTGATGAAAGTCTGACCCGATGCGCACCCCGATCGCCTTTGCCCTTCTCGCCTTTGCCGCTCCCGGTCTCGCGGCGCCGCCCGCCGCGCGCACGACCGCAGCGCCGGTCAAGGAAGCTTGGGACCAGACCGCGCCGCGCGCCGACGCCGGCTGGGTGCGATTGAACCCGGTGCCGGGGCGTCCTTCGGCAGGTTATCTGACCATCACCGGTGGCGGCCAGCCCGACCGCCTGACCGGTGCCAGCGCGCCCGGCGTGCGCATCGAGATGCACAGCATGACGATGAACGGCGGGGTGATGGCGATGGCCCGGCTCGACGGCCTTGCCGTGCCCGCCGGCGGCCGCATCGCCTTTGCCCCGGGCGGCAACCATCTGATGATCTTCGGGCTGGCGCCGGGTCCGAAAACCCTGCCGATCACCCTCGACTTTGCCAGCGGAAAGACGGCCCGGGTAATCGCCGAAGTGCGTGCCGCCGCCGCTGCTGCGGACCCGCATGCGGGCCACTAGGCCGGAACGTCGCACGCTTACCGTCGTCGAAACCCTGCCGGTTACGCGAGCGGCCACCAGTCAGCCCGTCAAGGCACGTTCGCCGAGCTGATTTGCCGCCGGCCGTGGTGCGCAGGCTATAGCGGTTGCCGCCGAGGCAGGATAAGGGAACGCGCATGATTCCTAAGGCTTTTCCCCGCGGCAACGGATACCTAAATCTTGTGCAGACCGCCATGCGCGGCGTGGCACTGCTGGCGCTTTGGGCGGCCGGTGCGGCATGGGCCGGGCCGTTGGCGCTGGTCGGTGACCGGCAGTTGCGGCAGGACGTCGATCTGCTCAAGGCGGCCGGTTTCATCGAAGGGCCTGTCGACAGCTGGCCGCTGCCCTGGGCCCAGATCGACGCCGGTGTAAGCCGCGCGCTCGCCGGACAGGCGCTCGACCCGTATCTGAAGGCGGCTGTTGATCGACTCGATCGCCTCGGCGGGCTCGCTGCCCAGCCGATGCTGATCAACGCGCGGATCGCGGCGACCAACAATGTGTCGGTGGCGCGTGATTTTGGCTCGCTGACGCGCGGCAAGGTCGATGCTGCCGCTTCTGCCGAGTTTAATAGCAGCAACGTCAGCATCGCGATTGGTGCCGGTGTGCGTTCGAACCAGACCGGCAGCGCCTTTAACTTCGAACCGTCGCAGATCGTCGTGCGTTTCGGCAACTGGGCAGCCTATGGCGGCTTTACCGAACAATGGTTCGGCCCCGGCCATGACGGGGCGTTGTTGTTTTCAAACAGCGCCCGGCCATTTCCCAAGATCGGCATCAAGCGGCTGATGCCCGACCCTGTCGATCTTCCGGTTTTGCGCTGGCTCGGCCCGATGCGCCTCGATCTGTTCGGCGGTGTGCTTAATGATGATCGCGATTTCAAGAACAGCTTTGTTGTCGGCACCCGGCTGAGCTTTTCGCCGACGCCAAGGGTCGAGATCGGGCTGAACCGGGCCCAGCAATTATGCGGGCGCGGCCGCCCCTGCGGGTCCAGCCAGATATTCAACTCGTTCCTCGGGTTCGGCAATGCCGACAACGCCAAGCCTGGCCTCGAGGCCTTTCTGGCTCAGCCTGGCAACCAGATTGCCGGGTTCGATCTCAGCTACACGCGGCGCCTCGGCCAGACGACGGCCAAGCTTTACCTTGAGGCCGAAGCCGAGGATTTCGACAATATCATCCTCGAACAATATATGCGCCTCGTCGGCGTGACGCTGACCGGCCCCTGGGGCGGCAACGGCGCCACTTGGATGGCCAATGTCGAATATAGCGACACGCTGGCTGCGTCGTTCTTCAACGGCACGCCGCTCGAAGCGATCACCGGCGGGGAAACCGTTTATCCGGCATCGGCTTATAACAATGCCCTGTATTTCAGCGGCTTCGCTTACCGGTCGTTGCCGATCGGGCATTGGACCGATGGCGATGCCCGCAACCTCGTTATTTCCGGGGCGTTGACCGACAGCCGCAACCGGCGCTGGTACGGCTCGGTGCGTTCGGTGCACCTCAACATCAGCAATACCGGAAACCCGGCCTGGCTCGCCGCTTTTCAAGATCCCATCGGGCCTGCGGACAATGTCATCAGCTACCGGGTGTCCGCCAATTCTGAGAAATTCGCGATCCTGACCGCCGGGGCCGAGGTGCCGACCAAGCTCGGGGATGTCGCGGTCGAAGCCCGTTACCAGTCCGATTCTCCCAACACGCCCGATCGCCGCGCCGGCCGCTTTGGCGTGGAAATGAGCTTGCGCCAACGCTTCTGATGCCTGATTGGCGCTGACAAGGAGCGCATCCGGTTTTGCACGGATGTGCCGTCCCGGTGGTGCGATGGCCGCAACCATGGCCGCGGGGTTGCCACGGCACCGCCGCCGAAAAGCGCGGGCCGCATCGTCACGACTCTAGCCATGCATGCGATCACGACCTAAAGGCCACGTCATGTCCGATCTCATTTTCCTGACCCTTCCCGATGGTTCCGTGCGCGAGATGCCGCGCGGCACGACCGGGGCCGATGTCGCGGCGAGCATCGGGCCGGGGCTGTTGAAGGCGGCGCTGGCGGCGCGCGTCGATGGCGAGATCGTCGATCTGTCGCGGCCGATCCTGGCCGATGCGCAGCTGGCGCTGGTGACGGCGAAGGACGAGGCCGACGCGCTCGAACTGGCGCGGCATGATTATGCGCATCTGCTTGCCGAAGCGGTGCAGCGGCTGTTCCCCGGCACACAGATTACCTTTGGCCCGTCGACCGACGATGGCTTTTATTATGATTTTGCCCCTCCAAAAATTGACGGGCGCGATCGCCCGTTCACCGACGAGGACCTGCCGGCGATCGAAGCCGAGATGCGCGCGCTGATTGCTGCCAACAAGCCGATCACCCGCCAGGTGTGGAGCCGCGAGCAGCTCATCAGTCGCTGGCAGCAACAGGGCGAAAGCTTCAAGGCCGAATGGGCCGCCGAACTGCCGGGCAACGAGGATCTGACCGTTTATTGGTCGGGCGAAGACTGGCTCGACATGTGCCGCGGGCCGCATTTGCCCTCGACCGGCAAGCTTGATCCGCAGGCGTTCAAACTGACGCGGGTCTCAGGCGCCTATTGGCGCGGCGATCAGGCCAACGCGATGCTGTCCCGCATCTATGGCACCGGCTGGCTCAACAAGAAGCAGCTTGATGCGCACCTGATGCGGCTCGAGGAAGCGGCCAAGCGCGACCACCGCAAGCTGGGCCGCGAGATGGATCTGTTCCACTTGCAGGAAGAAGCCCATGGCAGCGTCTTCTGGCACCCGCGCGGCTTTGTTATCTATCGCGCCCTCGAGGCCTACATGCGGCGCCGGCTCGATGCCGCCGGCTATCGCGAGGTCAAGACGCCGCAGATCATGGACGCCCGGCAATGGGAACAGTCCGGCCACTGGGGCAAATATCGCGAGAACATGTTCGTCATTCCCGACGAAGTGCCCAATGTCGATGATGATGGCCCGGTGATTTCGGATAAGGCGCAGTGGATGGCGCTCAAGCCAATGAACTGCCCGGCGCACATCCTTATCTTCCGCCAGGGCATCAAGTCGTACCGCGACCTGCCGCTGCGGCTGGCGGAGATGGGCTGCTGCCATCGCAATGAACCGCATGGCGCGCTGCACGGTTTGATGCGGGTTCGGCAGTTCACCCAGGATGACGCCCATATTTTCTGCCGCGAAGACCAGATTGTCAGCGAAATCGCCCGTTTCTGTGATCTGCTCGACCTTGTTTACAAGGATCTCGGCGGCTTTTCCTATGAGATAAAGCTGGCGCTGCGTCCTGAAAAACGTTTCGGCAGCGACGCGATGTGGGACTGGTCGGAACAGTCAATGCGCGATGCCGTGGCGGCCACGGGGCGCAACAATGCTGATTGGGGCTGGGAAGAACTGCCCGGCGAGGGTGCTTTTTATGCGCCCAAGCTGGAGTTCCATCTCACCGATGCCATCGGGCGGACATGGCAGGTCGGCACCATCCAGACCGATACCGTGCTGCCCGAACGGCTCGATGCCAGCTATGTCGGCGAAGATGGCGCGCGTCATCGCCCGGTCATGCTGCACCGGGCGATTCTGGGCAGCTATGAGCGCTTTATCGGCATTCTGATCGAACATTTCGCCGGGCGTTTCCCGACCTGGCTGGCGCCGGTGCAGGCGGTGGTAGCGACGATCGTGTCCGATGCCGATGCCTATGCCGGCGATGTGCTGGCGGCGCTGCAAAAGGCCGGGCTTCGCGTCGAAAGCGACCTGCGCAACGAAAAGATCAACCTGAAGGTGCGCGAGCACAGCCTGCAAAAGGCCTCGTACATGCTCGTTGTCGGCCGCCGCGAGGCCGAAGAAGGCACGGTCGCCGTGCGCAATCTGGCCGGCGGCGACCAGCAGGTGATGCCGCTCGCCGATGCTGTTGCGCTGCTGGTGGCGGAGGCGACGCCGCCGGATCTGCGCTGACACTTCCTTGTCACCCCGGGCTTGGCCCGGGGCCGGGTTTTCTCGGCACGCTGACCAATAGAAGCTCGGTCCCGGGTCAAGCCCGCAATGACAACATTGTGCGGACCGGGCATCCCCTTGACCCGCGCGTATGTTCCTCTATTGTTCTCGCTCGGCAAATGAGGTGAATAATGGCGCGCGCGGCTTCCCGCTATGTCTGCCAGGCGTGCGGTGCGGTGAGCAGCCGCTGGCAGGGCCAGTGCAGTGATTGCGCGGCATGGAACACGATCCAGGCCGAGGCCGCGCCGGCGGCGACAGCTTTTGCCGCGAAACATTCGCTCAACAGTGGCGGGCGCACCTTCGCCATGGCGTCGCTGGCCGATGAGGTCGAACTGCCGCGGCGCCTGTCGACCGGTATTGGTGAACTCGATCGCGCGCTCGGCGGCACCATTGGCGGCCCGGCCGGGTCGGGCGGCGGGCTGGTGCCGGGTTCGGTCATCCTCATCGGTGGCGACCCCGGTATCGGTAAATCGACCCTGTTGTTGCAGGCGGCGGGGCGGATGGCGCGCGATGGTCATGCCGTCGCCTATGTGTCGGGCGAGGAAGCCGCCGACCAGGTGCGGCTGCGCGCCCGGCGGCTGGGACTGGCACGCGCCGATGTGCAACTGGCGAGCGAATCGAATGTCCGCGACATCCTGACGACGCTGGCGACGGGCAAGCCGCCGGCGCTGCTGATCATCGATTCAATCCAGACCATGCATTCGGATTCGCTGGAGGGCGCGCCCGGCACGGTGTCGCAGGTCCGCGCCAGCACACAGGAGCTGATCCGCTATGCCAAAACGACCGGTACCGCGCTGATTCTCGTCGGCCATGTGACAAAGGACGGGCAATTGGCCGGGCCGCGCGTGCTCGAACATATGGTCGACACAGTGCTGTATTTCGAAGGCGAGCGCAGCCATCAGTATCGCATCCTGCGTCCGGTGAAGAATCGCTTTGGCGGTACCGATGAGATTGGCGTCTTCGCCATGGGCGCCGAAGGGCTGGAGGAGGTCAGCAACCCGTCGTCGCTGTTCCTTACCGATCGCGACACTGCCGTCACCGGTGCCGTAGTGTTCCCGGCGATGGAAGGAACGCGGCCGGTGCTGTGCGAAATCCAGGCGCTGGTGGTGCGCGTGCCATCGGGCGCGACGCCGCGGCGTGCGGTCGTCGGCTGGGATTCGGGGCGGCTGTCAATGCTGCTGGCGGTGCTCGAGGCGCGCTGCGGGCTGGGCTTCGGCATGCACGAGGTCTACCTCAACGTCGCCGGCGGCCTGAAGGTGCAGGACCCGGCGGCCGATCTGGCGGTGGCGGCCGCGCTGATTTCGGCGCTGACCGACCGGCCGATCCCGCACAATGCCGTCGCGTTCGGCGAAGTCGCGCTGTCGGGCGAACTGCGCCCTGCCGGCCTTGCCGCGCTGCGCCTCAAAGAGGCCGCCAAGCTGGGTTTTGGCTCGGCTTTTGCGCCCAAGGGCACCGCGAGCGGCGCGTTGCGGGTCGATGCGCTGCCGACGCTGGCCGCACTCGTTGACCGGCTGGCGGGAGCGCCGTAGAGGCCGGTAATGGCCGAGTTGACCGCCTTTGACGTTGTCGTTCTTCTTCTTGTCGCGCTTGCCGCGCTGGCCGGCTTGGCACGCGGTCTTGTCGGCGAGATCGTCTCGCTGATCGCCTGGGTGGCGGGCGTCGCCGCCATCCGCTTTCTCCATGCCCCGGCCAAGGCAATCGCTGCGCAATGGACCGGCACTGAAGCCGGCGGCGCCATTCTTGCGGTCGTCGTGCTGTTCCTCGGCGCCTTCATTGCGGTTCGGGTCGCCGGGGGCATGCTGAGCACCACCACCAAGGCATCGGTGGTCGGCCCTGTCGACCGGCTGCTTGGCCTGGGTTTCGGAGCAGCCAAGGGCGTGCTTGCAGCGGCGCTGTTGTTCCTGCTCGCCAACCTGATCTTCGACACCATTGATCCGGGTGAGCCATCGCCCGAATGGCTCGCCAAGGCACGGACTGCGCCGACGCTGGCGATGGTCTCGCAGGTGCTGGTCGATTTCGTCGCCGAACAGCGCCGGGTCGAGCCCGACAATGCCATGGCCGATCCGGCGGGCGAGACACCGGCCGGCGATGGCTATGCCCCGGGGCAACGCAGCGCGCTCGACAAGCTGCTCGACGCGCAGGAAAAGCGCGAACCATCGACGGCGATTTGAACGGCGATCGCACAATGACCATCCGCCTCTACAACACCCTGACGCGCGGAAAGGACGCGCTAGCGCCGATCGATCCGGCGCGGGTGACGATGTATGTCTGCGGCCCCACCGTCTACAGCCGCGCCCATATCGGCAATGCCCGGCCGGCAGTGGTCTTCGACGTGTTGCGGCGGCTGTTGCGCCATGAATATGGCGCGGCGCATGTGCTGTACGCGCGCAACATCACCGATATCGACGATCGCATCATCGCCGAAAGCGCCGCCACCGGCGTGCCGATCGGCGAGATCACGCGGCGCACCGAGGACTGGTATCTCGCCGACATGGGGGCGCTGGGAGTCGAGCCGCCTGATATTGCGCCGCACGCGACGACGAGCATCCCGGCGATGCTGGTGATGATGGAAACGCTCATATCCAAGGGCCATGCCTATGCGGCACAGGGGCATGTGCTGTTCGATGTGCAAAGCTTTGCCGATTATGGCGCGCTGTCCCGTCGGCCGCTCGACGAGATGATCGCCGGGGCGCGGGTGGAAGTGGCACCCTATAAGAAATCACCGGCCGATTTCGTGCTGTGGAAGCCATCGAGCGATCATCAGCCGGGCTGGGATTCGCCTTGGGGCCGCGGCCGGCCGGGCTGGCACATCGAATGCTCGGCGATGATCGCGGAAAGCCTTGGCACCACTATCGACATTCACGGCGGCGGGCAGGACCTGCAATTCCCGCACCACGAGAATGAACTGGCGCAATCGGCGTGCGCGCATGATGGCGCACCGCTCGCGCAGATCTGGATGCACAACGGCTTCCTCAACATGGGCGGTGCCGAGAAGATGTCGAAATCGCTCGGCAATATCCGGACCATTCCGGAACTGCTGGCACAGGGCTGGCATGGTGAGGTGCTGCGCCTGGCGCTGCTGAGCGCGCATTATCGCCAACCGCTGGAGTGGACGGCGGCGTTGCTCGAGCAAAGCAAGGCGAGGCTCGACTATGCCTATGGCCAGATGCGGCGCGGCGAGGCGGACTGGCTAGTTTTTCGCGACCGCGTTGCCGATGAGGCTTCCGCTGCGCAGGCAGCGGCAGCCGACGCCAACTTTATTCTGGCGTTGCAAGATGATTTGAACACGCCTGACGCCATCGCCCGTCTCTCGGCGCTCGCGGCCGATCTGGGCCGTTTGATCGAAGCCCGTATAGGTGGCGGCGAGGCGGCTGCAATCGTCCCCGCCGAAGCGGTGGCCAGTGCCTATAATTTGCTGAAGCGCGCCGGAAACTTGTTGGGACTGCTCCAGCAGGCACCATCGCTATGGTTTCAGGGTTCGGCCGACAACAGCGCCATCGATGCCGCCATCGCCGCGCGCAATGCCGCGCGCGCCGCAAAGAACTGGGCCGAATCCGACCGCATCCGGGCCGAACTCAGCGCTGCCGGGATTGTGCTTGAAGATGGCGCCGGCGGGACGACGTGGCGGCGGGCCTGATCGCGCCGCTTGCTGGCGCGGTGCTGATCGCCGCGCCCGCCGGATACCAGTGATGTCGATACCGGCCCGAAACGGTCCCGACAGGCGGTCGGCACCCGTGTCGAAGGCCGCTATAATATCGCACTCGCCAGCGTCGTTGCCATGATATACTAATGCTGCGATGCACCATGTGCTTTACAATAATCAGATTCTGCGGCTTGCCGCATCGACGGCGTCGGCTGCTCGCCTGACAGCGCCGCAGGGCAGCGCGCTGAAGGTTTCCCAATTGTGCGGCAGCAAGGTCACGGCCGATGTCGATCTGGATCAAGGCGGCAGGATCTGCCGGTTCGGGTTGGAAATTCGTGCCTGCGCGCTTGGCCAGGCGGCGGCAGCGCTGGTTTCAGCGCATGTCATTGGCTGCGATTCGGCGGCGCTGGAGGCGGCGCGCGATGAGCTGGCCGGTTGGCTGGTGGCGCGGCGCGAAGCCGAACCCAGCTGGCCCGGCTTCGGCGTATTTGCCCCGGCCCGGCCGCATCGGGCGCGGCATCCCTCGATCCTGCTGACCTTTGATGCCGCCATCGCAGCGATCGCCGCTGCCCGCGGCACCCCCGCCGACTGAGATCGGCTTGTCCGCAGCCTTAGGGCTTGCGGACCGAGTCGCGCCTCAGGCGCGCCGGATTCAGTATTGGATGGGACATCCGCACGCGCACCAGTTGGCAAACTGATGGGGTGACGACGGCTTGGCGGGCTTCTACATCAGCCGCACTGTTCATTGTCGCCAAGGAGCCTGAAGATGACCAAGTCGCGTGAGATCCGCCTGAAATCCCGCCCTGCCGGCACCCCCGCCGCGTCGAATTTCGAACTCGCCACGGTCGATGTCGGCAGCCCCGGCGCCGGGGAAGTGCTGGTGCGCAACAGTTTCATGTCGGTTGATCCCTATATGCGCGGCCGCATGTATGACCGGGCCAGCTATGTACCGCCGTTTCAGGTCGGTGCGGTGCTGCAGGGCGGTGCCATCGGTGAAGTCGTTGCCTCGGGTGCCGACGGCTTTGCACCCGGCGATCTGGTCTCGTCGATGTTCGGCTGGCGCGAGGCCTTTGTGGCACCCGCGGCGACGCTGGAAAAACTGCCGCGTCAGGCCGGCGTGCCCGACCAGGCGTTTCTGGGTGTGCTTGGGATGCCGGGGCTGACCGGCTATGCGGGTTTGCGCGAAATCGGTCGGCCCAAGCCCGGCGAGACGGTGTTCGTGTCGGGCGGCGCCGGCGCGGTCGGATCGGTGGTGGCGCAGGTTGCCAAGATCATGGGCTGCACCGTTGTCGCGACGGCAGGGACCGATGCCAAGTGCGACTGGCTGCGCGCGCGCGGCGTCGACCATGCCATCAACTACAAGACCTGCGGCAACCTGCTCGACGCGGTGCGCAGCGCGGCACCCAATGGTATCAATGTCTATTTCGACAATGTCGGCGGTGAACATCTCGAAGTCGCCATCGAAGTCGCGCGGCCGTTCGCGCGTTTCGCCGAATGCGGCATGATTTCAGGCTACAACAGCATGGAAGCCATCCCGGGCCCGCGCAACATCATCCAGGTCGTTGGCAAATCCTTGTGCATCCGCGGCTTCATCGTCAGCGAATTCGCCGGCCTGCGCCCGCAGTTCTTCGCCGGCATGATGGGCTGGATCGCGGCAGG
>JBMOFG010000035.1:0-10575 GCA_049314415.1 Polymorphobacter sp. | reverse complement strand
TGGGCAAGATCGCCAAGTTCGTGATGACTCGCGCCGGGGCGATGGTGGCTTCGCCCAACCGCATCATCTTGCTGCGCGATGCCGACGGCGACGGCGTGGCCGAATTGAAAACTTCTTTCTTAACGGGGCTTTATTCGCCGTTCGGCATGGTGCTGGTCGGCAATGACCTGTTCGTCGCCGAAGCCGACAAGCTGACGCGTTTTGCCTATGTGCCGGGCGCCACCGCGATCACCGGCACGGGCTTCAAGCTCGCCGATCTGCCCGGGGGCGCGCGCAACCACCACTGGACCAAGAATGTCGTCGCCGCCGCTGATGGCAAGACGTTGTACGTAGCGGTCGGCTCCAACTCCAATGTCGCCGAGAACGGCCTTGCTGCCGAAAAGAACCGCGCCGCGATCCTCGCCATCGATGCCGCCACCGGCGCGACGCAGGTGTTCGCCACCGGTCTGCGCAACCCGGTCGGTATGGCGTGGAACCCGGTGACCGGCGAGCTGTGGGCCAGCGTCAACGAGCGCGACGAATTGGGTTCCGATCTCGTCCCCGATTACATGACCAGCGTGAAGCCCGGGGCGCATTATGGCTGGCCGTGGAGCTGGTATGGCCAGAATGTCGATCTGCGGGTGCAACCGGCCAACCCGGCGATGGTAGCGCGCGCGATTGCCCCCGATTATGCGCTGGGGCCGCACACCGCCAGCCTGGGGCTGGCCTTTGCCGCGCCGAACCAGGCGCTGGGGGCGGGCTTTGTCGGCGGTGCCTTTGTCGGCCAGCACGGCTCTTGGAACCGCAAGCCGCCATCGGGCTACAAGGTCATTTTTGTCGGCTTCGATGCCGCCGGCAAGCCGCAGGGCCTGCCGCGCGACGTGCTGACTGGCTTTCTGAACGACAAGGAAGAGGCGCGTGGCCGCCCCGTCGGCGTGGCGTTCGACAAGACAGGCGCGCTGCTGATTGCCGATGATGTTGGCAACAAGGTGTGGCGCGTGCGCGCGGCGCGCTGAGCCGGGGGTGACGCGGCGGCGCGCAGAGCGTATTCCGTCGTCATAGTCCGGAGCCCCGATCGATGAATATCCAGTCGCCCATCATCCCGCCTGTTTCGGGCAATACCCAGCACATGGCGCCGAAATGGCCAGCCTTTGACTGGCAGGACCCGATGCTGCTCGATGGCCAGTTGACCGACGAGGAACGCATCATCCGCGATGCAGCGCGCGGCTTTTGCGACGAGATGCTGATGCCCGGCGTCAAGCTGGCCAACCGTCATGAGACGTTCGACCCCGATCTGATGAAGAAGTTCGGCGCCGCCGGGCTGCTCGGTCCGACGATCGAAGGCTATGGCTGCGCCGGTGCCTCCTATGTCGCTTATGGGCTGGTGGCGCGCGAGGTCGAGCGGGTCGACAGCGCCTACCGCTCGGCGATGAGCGTCCAGTCGTCGCTCGTGATGTATCCGATCTGGGCTTATGGCTCGGAAGCGCAGCGTCAGAAATATTTGCCCGGGCTGGCATCGGGGGAATTGATCGGCTGTTTCGGGCTGACCGAGCCCGATGCCGGGTCTGACCCCGGCGGCATGAAGACCCGGGCGCGGACGGTGCCCGGCGGCTATGTGCTCAACGGCGCCAAGATGTGGATCACCAATGCGCCGCTGGCCGATGTCGCGGTGGTTTGGGCCAAGTGCGATGACGACAAGATCCGCGGCTTTGTTGTCGAGCGCGGCGACATCGGTTTGTCGACGCCCAAGATCGACGGCAAATTCAGCTTGCGCGCCGGGGTGACCGGCGAAATCGTGCTCGCCGATGTGCATCTGCCCGCCGACCGCATCCTTGCCGGCGTGACCGGGCTGGCCGGGCCGTTCGGCTGCCTCAACAATGCACGCTATGGCATCGGCTGGGGCGCGATGGGCGCGGCGGAATTCTGCTGGCACGCGGCGCGGCAGTATACGCTCGACCGCCAGCAGTTCGGCCGGCCGCTGGCCGCGACGCAGCTCATCCAGAAAAAGCTCGCCGACATGCAGACCGAAATCACCCTCGGCCTGTGCACCGCGCTGGCGGCGGGGCGGTTGATGGACGCGCATAAGCTGGCGCCGGAAGCGATTTCGCTGCTCAAGCGCAACAATTGCGGCAAGGCGCTCGCCATCGCCCGCGAAGCCCGCGACATGCACGGCGGCAACGGCATTTCGGACGAATATCATGTCATTCGCCATGTCATGAACCTCGAGGCAGTCAATACCTACGAAGGCACACACGACGTTCATGCGCTGATCCTCGGCCGCGCCCAGACGGGGTTGCAGGCGTTCTTCTGAGCGCTGGTGAATGCCGCCGGCGGCTGGGGATTGCGGCACCCACCGGAGGCGCTTTATCCGAGCAGCGCGATCATCTCCGGCACGTGCCGGGCGCGCAGGGCCGCGAGCGCGCGGCGGTGCAGGCGGAACGCATCGAATTCGGCCGGGTCGAACGCCCGGGCATTGGCGGCGCAGGGCGCGTCCCAAGGGGCGAACGGCACTTCGGCGCGCGCCATGCCCCAGACGCGGGTGAGATGGCTGCCATAGCGGTCGGGGGTCAGGTCGGGCCAGGTCGGCGCGGTCGGCGCCGACGCCACGAACGTCGCGCCGAGCCGGTCGGCGAGTGGCGCCAGACCCGCCGGGCCTTCGATGTGCTTCGGCGGTGTCGTCAGCAGCGCTGCCAGCGCCATTTCGAGCACATCGACCAGCGCATCAAGCGTCGGCGCGGTATCGAACGCCGCCGACAGGCCGTGGCCCGGCAGGTCGATGGCGAGCGTGCTTGGCCGCATGACCATTTCGGCGGCGCTGCCCGGCGAATGGATGACCACCGTGCCGCTGCCGGGGTCACCGAGCCAGTGGATCTGGCCAAAGCCAGCGACGTTGACAAAGCCCTGATCGGCCGGCGCGGTGGCGGCGGGAACAGCGGATGAAGGGTGGCGCAGCAGCCAGTCCCGCGACGCGGCTTCGACCTCGGCTTCGGTGACCAGCTTATAGGCCTCCCACCTCGGCGGCAGCGCACCGAGCCGATCGATATGGCTTTGCAGCGGGTCGCCATTGCGGCCCGAAATGAACACCGGCGGGGTCGGCGCGCCGGGTTCGGGCAGGTCGCGCGGTGCCTGCAGCATCGCGGCATAGCCCTGCGCATAGCTGGCACCGGCGGCGAGAATGTCCATAATCATCGCATGGTTGGTGGCGGGATTGTCGTGCGCGACCGACAGGCGGTTGGCGTCGCGGGCGGCATACCAGGGGAAGTACCAGCTTTGCTCGCGGATGCGGTGCCACACCCAGGCGAGGTGTTCGCCATAGGGCAAAGGCACGAAGGCCGGGGTGTAATTGGCGCCGAAGTCGGCGCGTTCGGCATCGGTCCACACTGCATAGCCGTTCGCGGCGATGGCGGCGAAGCGCTGTGGCGCGCGCTTGGCAGCGGTGATCAGGGTGATGGCGCCCGAATGTGTGCCATAGGCGCCGGCCTGGGGCAGGCCCAGCGCGTCCATGAAGGCGAGCACGGCGTCGGCATAATCATTCACGTGCGGATTGTTCAGCGGCAGCGGTGCCGACTCGCCAAAGCCCGGCGTATCGGGGGCGAGGCAGGTGAAATCCGCCGCCCACTGTCCGATCAGCGCTTCATATTCGGCGCTCGAGCGCGGCGACTGGTGGATGAGCACCACCGGCGGCCCCGATCCGGCGCGGCGATAATGCACGCGTCGGCACGTGCCATCAGGGTTGCAGACGTCGATGAAGTGGCGCGTACTGGTCATGCCACTTCGATAAGCTCGATGAGTTCGCCGGCAGCGCCCCGCACCACCGCTGTCCGCCTGCCGGCATAAAGTGCGCCGTCGCGGCGCGCCGGGGGGGCAAGGAAGGGCGCCTTTACCGCCTCAAGGCGGGCGGTGATGAAGGTCACCATCGCATTGCCCGGCGGCAATTCGCCCGGTACCGCGTTACGCTGTATGGCGGCAGCAGGATATTGATCGATCTCCGACCCCGGCATGCGGCCCTGCTTAGTCATCGTCATGTCGGTGATCGTGTCGTCAGGCAGGCCAAAACTGTTGTTGATGACGCTGTAAGGGATCGACCAGGTGTCGCCTTCGGCAAAGCCCAGCGCGTCGCAGTGAAAGGCCACCGCACCCGCCCGATCAGGGGCGGCCAGGATGGCAATGAACATTTCATCAACCCGCGCCTTGGTATGCGGCAGGTCGAGATCGGTCATTCCCGATTTGAGCACTTGGTTGAGATAGAGCACTTCCCCCGCCCGGCCGACGACTTGGAACGGGATGAAATTGTCGAACCCGGGCACCAGCTTGGGCTCGCCGATAACCGTGAAGGCCGAGTCCTTGATGTCGGCGAACAGCGCGTCGCAATTGGCGACGGTGTGTTCATAGGCTGCCCAGCCGAAGCTCTTCAGCGGCTGATAGGGGGTCGGGCTGGTTTCGACGAGGCGCAGGAAAAACGGCCGGCCATCGGCATGGCGCAGCAACACCGAGCGCCGGCCGGCCAACGCCGGCGTCCCCCAGGCGGTCGCCAGATCGGCCGGGACCGGCGCATCCTCGATGACCGACAGGCCGAGCACGCCTTTGTAATCGGCGAGGCTCGCGGCGATATCGGGAGTGGCGATAGTGCCGCACTTGATACGGCCGGGGATGTCGAAGCTGGTGTCCATCGCGCCAGTTTGTCCGGACAGCTTTGTTGGTGCAAGCACTGGTTCGGCGGCGATGGCCGCCAGGCGGATGTTACTTCTTTACTGGCCGCTGTGGCACAATGAATCGCCCCGAGACCCGGCCGGGAGAGGTGCCCGGTGCCGCCGCGGTGCCGCCGCCGCGCCCATCAAAGCTTGTCTGGCCGCTGACCAAGTTCAGCACCAGCCGCTGCCCCGCGAGAGTGGAGCCGCCGCGATCGAGCGTGACATCGCCGGTCAGCGTGATGATCTTGGCGGCAACATCATAAATGCCGATGTTGCCGGTGGCGCGTTCGGTGGGCGATACCAGTCGGACATGGCCGCGGGCGTCGAGCCGCTGCATTTCGGGGTTACCAGCCTTGTCGCGCGCATAAAACACCTTCACCGTATCGGCGTTGAGCGTCAGCTTGCCCTGCCGGATGACTACGGCACCCGAAAACACCGCCTGGTTGGCAGCATCCTGGATCTCGATGCGTGCGGCATCGACATCGATCGGCGCGCCGGTATCGAGCCCCTTCAGCGCGGAGGTCTGCGCCGAAGTCTGTGCGGAGAGTGCCGCCATTAGCGTCAGGGCGGCAAGAAGCAGGAAAGGCTTGAACGTCATGCCCCAGCCTTGCCCGCCCGGCCATGAATGCGCAAGTGGACGCCGCCGCCAAGCACCGCGTTGCGGCCTTGGATATCGGCTTTGAAATTGCCGGCACTGAAGTTGCCTATCGGCAATTTGCCGGTCACGGGTGCCGCGGTCGACACCGTGCGGCGGTTGAGATCGATATTCACGGTGGCCGAATCGAGACTGTAGCCGGCGGTCGATTCGAGCGTGACCGGTCCGCTGATCTGCAATTTGTTGTCGTCGATAAAATAACGGCCAGCCGGGGCGATGACGAGTGCCGGGCCATCGGCCAAGGCGATGCGCGCCTTCAGATCCTTCAACTCCACAATCGGCAAGGCGCTGCTGCGTTGCATGGCGCTGCCGGCGCTGATCACAAAGGCTTCGCCGCGGGCCGTTTCACCACGATAGACGGCAGTGTCGATGCGCAGCCGCTCGGTCGCCACCGCTACCTTGTCCTTGGCAAGCAGAAAGCTGAATTCCTGCACCTTGGTCAGTGGCCAGACTACGATGGTGAGCAGTACGACCACCGCAGCGGCCGGCAGGATCAGCTTGAGCGCGGTCATGCGTCGGTCGTGCCCGCTGCCCGGCAGGGCGGCGCGCTGACGCCGGGTCAGCACGACCGGCGGCATAAGGGCATCGGCTTGGCTCACATATGTGCGAAGATGTCGGTTTCGTCCCAGCCCGCGAGATCGAGATCGGCGCGGGTGGGCAGGAAGTCGAAACAGGCTTGTGCCATGCCGGTGCGGCCCTCGCGCGCCAGCCGTTCGGCGAGCACGCCATGGGCGCGGTGCAGGAAGCGCACATCCGATGCCGCATATTCCTTTTGCGCCTCGGACAGTTCGGCGGCACCCCAGTCCGACGATTGCTGCGTCTTGGAGATATCGACCCCGACGGTTTCGCGCAGAACCTCCTTGAGGCCGTGGCGATCGGTGTAGGTGCGCACCAGTTTCGATGCGATCTTGGTGCAGAATACCGGTGCCGCATCGACCCCGAGATAATGTTTGATGACCGCCAGATCGAAGCGAGCGAAGTGGAACAGCTTCAGGCGTGCGGGATCGGCCAGAATCGATTTCAGCACCGGGGCGTCATATTGCCCTTTGCCGAAGCGCACGAGATGTTCATCGCCATTGCCATCGGCGAGCTGCACCAGGCATAGCCGGTCGCGGTGCGGGTGCAGGCCCATGGTCTCGCTGTCGACAGCGATCGGCCCGGGCGCGAATACGTCATGGGGCAGGTCGCCCTGGTGAAGGTAAATGGTCATTCCTTGCGCCTAGCAGGCAGGGGCGGCGCTGTCATCTCTTGCGCCGGATCATAGTCGTACAAATCCCGCTCAGCACGGCGCCTGCCAGGCCATGGATTCAACAGGTCCTGACCCTAGATGAGCCCTTGGGCGCGCATGCTGACATGGCCGCCGCGGCCGATAACGACATGATCGTGGACAACAAGCCCGAGGTGGCGCCCGGCTTCGACCACCGCCTTGGTCATCACAATGTCGTCGCGCGACGGCTGCGGATCGCCTGACGGGTGGTTGTGGACCAGCACCAGCCCGGATGCACCGAGTTCGAGCGCGCGCTTGACGATCTCGCGCGGATAGACCTGCGCCTGGTTGACGGTGCCCTGGCTCATCGCTTCGTCGCGGATCATGACGTTGCGGTTGTTGAGGAAGATGACCCGAAATTCCTCGGTGACGCGGTGCGCCATAGCGGCGTGGAGATAGTCGGTCAGCGCCTGCCAGCCGCTGAGCACCGGGCGATCGAGTGCTGCGGTACGCAGTGCGCGCAACGCCACCGCCTCGACGAATTTGAGCGCGGCGATGGCGCCGTCCCCAAGCCCGTCGATACGTTTGAGTTCGAGCGGCGTTGCTGCCAGCAGTGCCGGCAGGCTGCCGAATTCGGCGAGCAACTGCTTGGCCAGCGGCTTGGTATCGCGGCGCAGGATGGCCAGCCCCAACAGATATTCGAGCAGTTCATAATCATGGAAACCGTCGCCACCGCCGGTCAGCAGCCGGGTGCGCAGGCGTTCACGATGTCCGGCGGAATCGCTGTCGGTCATCGGGCAATTGTGGGCGGTGACCCGCCGGCGATCAAGCCCGGTAGGGCGGAGCAGTATGACCGAGCGGTGAGCCGGTGAAGATTTCACACCCGGTCTCGGTGATGCCGATACTATGTTCGAATTGCGCCGAAAGCGACCGGTCGCGCGTCACCGCCGTCCAGCCATCGTCGAGCAGCTTCACCGCGGGGCCGCCGAGGTTGATCATCGGTTCGATGGTGAAGAACATGCCGGGGCGCAGCACGACGCCGCGGCCGGGCTTGCCTAAGTGGACGACATTGGGCGCTTCGTGAAAATTGAGTCCGAGACCATGGCCGCAGAAATCGCGCACCACGCTCATCCGCTGTTTTTCGGCATGGCTCTGGATAGCGTGGCCGACATCACCGAGTGTGGCGCCGGGGCGGGCGGCCTCGATGCCGAGCATCAGGCATTCATAGGTGACATCGACAAGTTTTTTCGCTTTCAACGGCACGTCGCCGACGAGGAACATGCGGCTGGTATCGCCGTGCCAGCCATCGACGACAACCGTGACATCGATGTTGACGATATCGCCGTCCTTGAGCTTGCGGGCCGACGGAATGCCGTGGCAAACAACGTGATTGACGCTGATGCACAGGCTGTGGCTGAAACCGCGATAGAAAACGGTCGCCGAATCATGGCCGGCCGCGCGCACAAATTCCCACGCCATGCGGTCAAGATCGAGCGTTACCACATCGGCTACGACATGCGGCGTCAGCATGTCGAGCACTTCGGCGGCGAACTTGCCGGCCCTGCGCATCCCGGCAAAGCCCGTGGCATTGTGCAGACGGATGGGGCCTTCCGACGGGTCGGAGATGGTTTCGAAGCTGAGCGCGGGCTGGTTCATCGTGCCGTGACAGATAGGCGCTGGGGGGCATAAAGTCCACTAAGCCCTTCCCGCCCGCGATGCGCTGGGCTAGGCGAATGCCATGGACACTTCTCGTATCTGGACAGCCGCGCTGCTTGTCATCGGTGATGAAATTCTGTCGGGGCGTACTCAGGATGCCAATATCGCTTATCTGGCGAAATGGCTGGGGGTCCAGGGCATCCGCCTGAAGGAAGTCCGCGTCGTGTCGGACGATATGGAATCGATCGGCGCGGCGGTGAACGCACTGCGCGTGCAGCATGATTATCTGTTCACCACCGGCGGAATCGGGCCAACGCATGACGACATAACCGTCGATGCCATCGCCGCGGCGCTTGGCGTGTCGGTCATCGTCCATCCCGATGCGCAGGCGATCCTTGCCGATCATTACGGCGATAAACTGACCGACGCCCGGCTGCGGATGGCGCGTACGCCTGCAGGTGCCAGCCTGATCGAAAATCCGCGCACCAAGGCGCCGGGCATCCGCATCGGCAATATCTTCATCATGGCCGGGGTGCCGATGATCACCCAGGGCATGCTGGCGGCCCTAGACGGGCAATTGCCCGGCGGCGCCCCGGTGCTGTCGCGCACAGTGGCGGCCTGGACGCAGGAATCGACCGTGGCCGCCACGCTGGGCACGGTAGAAAAGGCGCATCCCGGCGTGCAGATCGGCAGCTATCCGTTTTGGCGCGAGGGCCGGACCGGCGCGAATTTCGTGCTGCGCGCCACCGATCGGGCGCTGCTGGCGACAGTGGCCGCCGCATTGATGGCAGCGCTGGCCGATATCGGTATCGATCCGGTCGACGGCGAAATCTGATCGCCGGGCCGATTGGCCTGCGCACGGTCTTGTCGGGCCGCGCATGGTCTTGTTGCCTCGGCCTGTGGTAAGCGTTCATTGACTGATGCTCGGGATGCGGGAGGCACAATGACAATCTTGCGGTGGATCATGCTGACGGCGCTGCTCGTTGCCTTCCTGCTGTTGTCGGTGGCGAATTGGACGCCGGTGCCCTTCCACCTGCCCGATGGCGTGGTGGTCAGCATCCGGCTGCCGCTGCTGCTTGGGCTGGCCTTTGGCGCCGGCTGGCTGCCGACCTGGCTTTATCATCTTGGTGCCATGGCAAGTTTCAAGCGCAAGGTAGCCAAGGCCGGCCGTGTTGCCGATCCGCTGCCCGGCGCCAGCGGGCTGCCGTCGCAGGCGCAACCCATCATCGTCCCGCCGGCAGGCGCATGACGGTCAACCCGATCTTCGTTGCTGTCGACACGCCCGACATCGTGGCCGCACGGGCGCTGGTTCGCGCCGTCGGCCGCCATGTCGGCGGGGTCAAGCTCGGGCTGGAATTCTTCTGCGCCAATGGCCCGGCGGGGGTCGCGGCCATCACCGGCGAAGACCTGCCGGTGTTTCTCGATCTCAAGCTCCACGACATCCCCAACACTGTTGCCGGCGCGCTGCATTCGCTCGCCGGACTGGCGCCGGCCATTGTGACGGTGCACGCGACCGGCGGTCTCGCCATGCTGGCAGCGGCGCGCGCGGCGGCCCCTGCGGCAACAAAAGTCGTGGCGGTCACCGTGCTGACCAGCCTCGATGACGATGATCTTGCCGCAGCGGGCGTCGCCGGCGGTGCGGCGACGCAAGTGGCGCGGCTGGCGGGCGTGGTGCGCGGCGCCGGGCTTGATGGTGTCGTTGCCAGCCCCCACGAAACCGCGGCGGTACGTGCCGCCTGGCCGGGTGCCGCGATCATCGTTCCCGGGGTGCGCCCGGCGGGCAGCGGGGTTGGAGACCAGAAGCGCGTGATGACGCCGCGCGATGCGCTGGCGGCGGGGGCGAGTGTGCTCGTCATCGGTCGACCGATCACGGCGGCGCCCGATCCGGCAGCAGCAGCAGCGGCGATTGCGGCCAGTCTGTCGGCATGATCCCGATCAAATTCTGCGGGCTTTCCACCCCCGAAACGGTGGCCGCTGCGGTGCGCGCCGGCGCTGGCTGGCTGGGCTTCGTGTTCTTTGCGCGCTCGCCGCGTTCTCTCGAACCCGAACGGGCTGCAGCGTTGACCGCGCTGGTGCCGCCGGGCGTCGGCCGGGTGGCTGTGCTCGTCGATGCCGATGATGCGCTGATCGATGCGGTGATCGCTGCCGGCATCGACACGCTGCAGTTCCACGGCCGCGAAACGCCCGAACGCATTGCCGCGGTGAAGGCACGCACCGGGCTTCCGGTCTGGGCGGCGCGCGGGGTCGCCAACCGCGCTGATATTGCGGCAGCCATCGCCGGGGCTGGTCCCGCCGACCGCCTGCTGCTCGATGCCAAGCCGCCGGCCGGCACTGGCATGGCCGATCTGCCGGGCGGCAATGGTGTGGCCTTTGACTGGCGGTTGATG
>JBMOFG010000034.1:0-10709 GCA_049314415.1 Polymorphobacter sp. | reverse complement strand
CCGAAGGCGACAAGGTCGAGGCCGGGCAGCAGCTCGCAACCGTCGAAGCGATGAAGATGGAAAATATCCTGCGCGCCGAAAAATCCGGCACGGTCGGCAAGGTCCACGCCAAGGCGGGCGATTCGCTCGCCGTCGACGCGGTGATCCTCGAATTCGAAGGCTGACAATGATGCCGAGGCTAATCTGCCTCCCGCTTCTACGAAACCAAGACCTGAGTGCGAAACTCTCAAAGCTATTTGGTCAACAATCTGATTTCGCACTGTCGGAAAACGATTCGGCGCGGACCGGTCGATATGATGCGCAAAATTGTATAGTCGCTGCCATTTGATCGCCCGGCACCCATAACATCAAATGTAATCGATCCATCGCCATTGCGAACCGGCGTAATTACGGGTGGTGGTGCCGTTATGCCGGGGATTTCAAGCGTTACGGTAAAATCTGAGCCGTCGGCGATATTGCAGCGAAAATGGGGCCTGTAGCGCTTGCCTCTGTGCAGATGGATCTGAACCGATCCACGCTCCAAAATGTAGATTGCGCCATTACCCTCGGCCAAAGCCGAATAGGTCTCCGCCGCGTAAGCTTCGAGCGCATAACCGCCGAACCTATGCCTGGGCGAGACATAGGGGATCGTTGGCGTGACGGTGTAATTGGCCCCTCTGGGGAGGATCTGACCGGCGGCCGGCGTGGTTCCGGATAATGCCATCGTCAGCAAGACGAGCAATATCGTTGTTCGCATGTGCCGGCCCCCGCTACGGAGAGCAAAGAGTGCCCGAGATTTATCGGCGAGTCGATTCATTGCAACAATGCAACGAGAATGGCGCCATGCTGCACCCCAAAGCAGAACGTGACGAAATAGTCGCCAAACATCTTCCGGTGCCGATCGAACACGGCAGAATAGAAAATATCGTTCAATGAAGATCGATTTCGCTTCGGCAAATATCGCCGGCCTGCGAACGCTATCGCGCAGTCATCATGAACTCGTGCGCAGCGGCCGCTCTTGCCGCACGCGCAATGCCGTGCCGACCAGCCCGAAACCGAGAATTAGCAACACCCAGCTCGCCGCGTCGGGCACCGCCGCGAGCGAATCGAGCCGGTAGATATTGCCCATCGTCTTGCTGAACAGATAGATTTCATTGTCGGCAGCGGTGCCGAGCCGCAGGTCGACCCGGCCGCGCTGGCGGATATTGCCGTCGAGCGCGCTGAGCGTCACATCGCCGCCGCCCATCCGCAGCCCGAGTTCGAACAGCGGGGCGGGCTCGGCGCCGGCGAGCGCCGGGTCATAGTAGAACATCCGCCCCGAAACCAGTTCGGAGACGATCACCTTGCCGAACAATTCGGGCAAGGCACTGCCATTATAGGCAAAAGCCCCGCTGACCGCGGCGAGATTGTAAACGCCGCTGCGGAAAATCTCTTCATGGTCGAACTGCGCGACCGGATCGACGAAGCTGCCGTCATTGGCAGGGGTATCATAGACATTGGGGTCGGTGCTGGTGCCGCGCGCCAGCGTGCCTTCGCGCAGCGGCCAGCCATAATTGCCGCCGGCCCGGCCGATATTGATCTCTTCGAGCTGCGACTGGCCGATATCGGTGATCAGCATTTCGCCGCTCGCCGCATCCCAACTGAAATGCTGCGGGTTGCGCAGCCCCGACGCCCAGATTTCGCCCAGCGCCCCGACCTCGCCGACATGCGGGTTGTCCGCCGGCACCGAATAGGCGGCGCCATTGCCCGCCAGCGCCGGATCGATGCGCAGGATCTTGCCGAACGGGCTGGCAAGATCCTGGGCATTGCCCGACGGATCGCCGACGCCGCCGCCATCTCCCAATCCGATATACAGCTTGCCATAATCGGCGCTGCCGGGGTCGGCGCCGGGGTTGAAGGCGATCGTGCCGGGGCCATGGTCGGACCGCGGTTGCGCGATGCGCAGCACCTCGCGCTGCGCCACGATCACCGCAGTGGCAGCGGCCGGATCGGCGACGCGGAATTCATGGACGATATTGTCATGGTCGATCGCCGGCCCCTTGCCGATGAGGGTGGCATTGCCGGTCGGTGCGCTGGTATCGATCGTGTAGAAAACGCCATAGCCCGGATTGGCGGGGTTGCCGGCGAAATTGGGGTGGAAGGCAAAGCTCATCAACCCGGTCTGCGACGCGCTGGTGGCGTTGCTGAAGCCGGTGACGGCGCTGTGGATATCGAACCAGGGCTGCGGCGTGCCGCCCTTGGCGCCGAGCACGCTAATGATGCCGCGGGTATCATGGACGAACACGCGGCCCGAGCCATCGGGTACCGATTGCAGCGATTGCACCCGGGTGCGGAAGGGGTCGGCGGTGCTGGCGCGGCTTTCCGGTGCCTGGCCGAAGAATTTGAGCCCGACCTTGATCCCCGGCGCGATCGGCGCCGGAACCAGGTTGACGACGATCGCGGCATGGGCGGCAGGCAGCACCGGAGTGGCCAGCGCGAGGAGCAGCAAACCCGCCTTGATCGATCGATAACGGCCCATCACATCCCCCGGCGTGCCGTCCCTGCGCGAACCGCGACGGCAGTTGATTAACGCAAGTTAACGTGGATGGCGGGCTGCGGCAATCGTCGGCGGCGGGATGCCGCCCTTTGTCGCGGCGTCAGCGCGCCCCTTCGTGGCGCAGCAGCCAGGCCTTGCGCTCCACCCCGCCGGCATAGCCCGTCAGCGTGCCCGAAGCGCCGATGACGCGGTGGCAGGGGACGACAATGCCGATCGGGTTGGCGCCATTGGCGAGCCCGACGGCGCGCGCCGCGCCGGGTTTGCCCAACCGGGCCGCGAGCGCGCCATAGCCGCTGGTCTGCCCCGCCGGGATGGTGCGCAGCGCCGCCCAGACCTGGCGCTGGAAATCGCTGCCGCCGGTCGCCACCGGCACGGCATCGAGCGCCGTCAGGTCGCCAGCGAAATAGGCATCCAGCGCCGCCGCCACCGCCGGCGGCGCGGCGCCTTCGGCAAGGTGGTAGCGGCCATAATGCCGGGCGAGCAGCCGGTGCATGCGTTCTTCGAAATCGCTGAAATCGAGCGCGCGCAGCACACCGCCGGCGTCGCTGACGATGATCAGGTCGAACGCCGGGGCAGCGTAGCGGGACAAAGTGAAATTCAGCATGGCGGCTCCTCGGGTACGGCGGCGGCGGGTGGCAGGACTTTCGCCGTGCACCGCCTGAAAGACTTCGTTGAACCGGCGGACGCTGCCGAACCCCGCGTCGGCGGCGATCTGCGCCATCGGCAGGCTGGCCTCATCGACAAGGCGGACGGCGATGGCCAGGCGCTTTGCCTGCGCCACTGCCACCGGCGGGACGCCGAGATGGCGGGCGAACAACCGCCGCACCTGGCGTTCTCCCACCCCCAGCCGGTCGCCGAGTGCCGCCACCGAGGCCGGCGCGTCAAGGCTGTCGAGCGCGCCCTGATCGATCAGTCCGAGCGCGCGGCGCACGCTGGCGGCACTGCCCTGCCATGCCGGGCTGCCCGGTGCCGCGTCGGGGCGACAGCGTTTGCAGGCGCGAAAGCCCATTGCCACGGCTTCGGCCACCGTGGCGACGAAATGGCAATTCTTCAGCAAAGGCGGCCGCGCCGGGCAGACCGGGCGGCAATAGATGCCAGTGGTCTTCACACAGGTGAAAAACACCCCGTCAAACCGATGGTCGCGCGCCTGCAAAGCGGCATGGCAGGTTGGGAGATCAGGCAAGCTCATGGCGCTTTGTATAGCGGTATTACGCCCCCGAGTCTGGCGGTTTTCGGACGTTGCTGGTGGCACGCGCAGCTTCAGCTGCGGCAGCCTAACTGCCCTTGTGCCGTCACCCCGCATTCGGCGCGCTGGCCGCCGCGGTTGAAGCGCAGCGAAGTGGCACCCTTGGCGACGAGCGCCGTGACATCGGCAACGCTGTTCACCGGCTGACCGCCCACCGCCTCGATAAGGTCGCCGGGCTTGAGGAAGCCCAGTCGTGCCGCCGGCGCTCCGCCGAGGATCTGCACAACGACCACCCCCGCTTCGGGCAGGCCGGCCCCCAATTCCTGAGCATAGGCCGGCGACAGATTGGCAATGGTCACCCCGGCGAGGATCGACCGGTCACCAATCTGGGTCAGTTGCCGCGCCGGACGTTCGGGCGGCGGCGCCAGCGTGACGGCAACGCTTTGTTCCTTGCCGGCACGGATCAGGCGCACATCAAGGGTGCGCCCCACCCCTTCGGTAGCGAGCGAGTAGCGCAACTGCCCGCCATCGGCGACTTCCTTGCCGTCGACGGTGCGCAGCACATCACCAGGCCGGATACCCGCCACCGCCCCCGGGCTGCCCGGCACGACGCCGGTGACGAGCAAACCGCCGGGGCGATCGAGCCCGGCCAACCGCGCGCTGTCGGCGGTCAGCGGCTCGCCTTCCACGCCGATCCAGCCCGAGACCAATTTGCCCTTGTCGGCGGCATTGAGAAAGACCCGCACCATCTTCGACGGGATAGCAAAGCCGATGCCGTTCGACCCGCCGCTTTGCGAATAGATGGCGGTGTTGATGCCGATCAGCCGGCCCTGTGCATCCAGCAGCGCGCCCCCCGAATTGCCCGGGTTGATCGCCGCGTCGGTCTGGATGAAGAACTGCCAGTCCGACACGCCGATGCCGGTGCGCGCGATCGCCGAAACAATCCCGGTGGTCACCGTCTGGCCGACGCCGAAAGGGTTGCCAATGGCGATGGTGATATCGCCGACTTCCGACCGGTCGCTGTCGCCCATGCGGATCACCGGCAGCGCGGCGCCCTTGGTTTCGACGCGCAGCAGCGCGAGGTCGAGCCGGGCATCGGCGAACACCAGCTTGGCGGGATATTCGCGGCGGTCGGCCAGTGCGACCAGGATCTGGTCCGCCCCGGCGACGACGTGATTGTTGGTGATGATCAGGCCATTGGCGCCGACGATGACACCGCTGCCCAGCGATTGCTGGACGCGCGGCTGCGGCGGCGCGCCCCCGAACGAGCGGCGGATGAATTCGTCCATCAAGCTGGCACGACTACGATCGACCTTGGCCGTGTAGATGTTGACGACGGCCGGTGCGGTCGCCTTGACCACCGGCGCAAACGACAGCGACATCTGGCTCGCCGAATTGGGGGCGACGCGGGTCACCGGCGTGGTGTCCATCGGCGCAATCTGCGCTGCGACCGAGGCATCGCCGCTATAAGTGTGGATGCCGAGCGCCAGCGCCAAACCGGCGGCAGCGCCAGTTGCCAGACCACCCGCCAGTTTCAGCCGTTTCAACATCGATGTTCCTGCCATGGTCACTCTGTTCATTTTCCCAATTGTGCACCGCGCGTGAAGCGATGATGAACGGTTTTGAGGGAAGGACGGTGCCAGCCTACTCCCCCGCCCGGTCACCCCCGGCTACCCCCCAGCGTCGACTGGAACAGGGCGGCCGGGCGGGGAAGCGGGCTGGCGCCGTCCCAATATAAGGTAAATGATGATGAAGCTCTGGCACTGCAAGGATGCGCGGTCATTTCGCGTGTTGTGGACGCTCGAAGAGCTCGGGCTCCCTTACGAACTGGTCAAACTGCCCTTCCCGCCGCGCTGGGCGCAGCCCGAATATCTCGCCACCAACCCCTTGGGCACTATCCCCTATTTCGAAGATGGCCCGGCGAAGATGACAGAGAGCGCGGCGATCTGCGAGTATCTGGCGGTGAAGCATGGCGCCGGCTCGCTGGGGGTAAGCCCGGACGAGGCTGATTTCGGCGCCTGGCTCAACTGGCTACACCATGGCGAGGCAACGCTGACCTTTCCGCAGACGCTCGTCTTCCGCTACAAAATGCTCGAAAAGCCCGAACGGCGGATCCCGCAGGTGGCGGAGGATTACAAGCGCTGGTTTCTGGCGCGCACTGTTCTCGCCGAGAATGTGCTGTCCGATGGTCGCGAGTTCCTGTGTGCCGGGCGTTTCACCGTGGCGGATATCTCGGTAGCCTATGCGCTGCTGTTCGCCGGCACGTTGCGGCACCTCGACGAGGTCGGGCCGAATCTGCGGGCGTGGTGGGACCGGTTGCAGACGCGTGACGGGTTCGCGCGGGCCAAAGCTGCACAGGTGTAACCCTCTCCCGCAAGGAAAGAGGGAACTAGTTTGCGTACGCGGCGGCGCTCACCACATCCGCCAGCAGCAGCGGCCGGAACAGATGCGGGAACAAGGCGCCGCCCCGCGCCGGTTCCCAGCGCAGTCTGTCCCCCAACGCGTCGGCATCGAGCGTCACCGCCATCAACCCCGCCTCGCCGGCAAACCATTTCGCCGCGGTGCCTGCCACCTGATCAGGTGCGGAAATGTGGATATAGCCGTCGCGCCGATCATCCGCTGAGCCAGCGAACTCCCCGGACGCCTGAAACGCCGCCCATTCGGCGGCGCGCAGCAACTTGACGATGGGTGTCATTTTACCACCTGCCGCACCGGCACCTGGACATTGCACAGGTCGGTCGCGCTGGCTGGCCGTACGAAAAAGCCGGTGCGGTTGGCACGCGCCTTGAGATAGGCGGCAAAGGCCGGGCTGTTGCTGCGCAACACTTCGTAGCGCGGGTCGGCCGCTGTGGCGAAACGCACGTTGGTAAGAACGGTCTGTTCGCCCGGCGTCTTGTAGAAGCCCAGCGGCCCGGTGCCGCGCGGCAGCGCCGAGAAATCGGCGATACCGTCGATGACGCGGCCGACAAGGGTGATATTGCGATCAAGATGGCGCGGGCCATGGCCGATGACGGCGTAAAGCTCGCTGCCATCGCCGGTATCGGGCGGGTTGTCGCGGCCGACCCCGACGCTGGCGTAGCAATGCGCCAGCCAGGCGGTACCGGTTTTCGGGTCACGCGCCACCGGCCAGCCATCGGCAAAGCCCGAGGGCGCATAAGTATCGACCGAGCCGAGCGGGGCGATCGCCAGCCCCTTGGCAGGGCGTTCATATTCGGCCGGCAGGATAGCAGGGTGCGCCGGGCCAGGGCCGGTGCCGACCACGACACCGCCGGGGGTGGCGGTGCTGCCCGCCGCGAGCGCCGCTGCACCGCCCGAGGTCATTGTCTTGTCCGGACCAGGGCGCGCCGCCCATTGCACGACATAATTGTCCTGCACCCGGGTGATGGCGCCGCCATCGAAGCGCCCGGCGGCGACCAATGCGCGGATCGCGGCGATATGCGCCGGAGCGAATTGCGGCGCCAGTTCGATCGTCATGGTGCCGCGTGGGGTTTCGACGAGCATCAGATTTTCGGGGGCGACCGGCCGCCACGCGCTCGGCGGCGCCGCGGCGGCGATTTCGGCAGGCGAAGGTGGGACCGGCGCAGCGGCGGCGGCGAGGAGAGCAGCGAGAATGATCATGCCGTCACGATGGCGCGGCCGGCGGCCAAGGGCAAGCCCGCCGCCGGCCGGCGCGAGATCAATCCTCCGGCACGAACTCCAGCGCTAGGCCGTTGATGCAGTGGCGCAGCCCGGTCGGGCGCGGGCCATCGGGAAAGACATGGCCGAGATGGCCTTCGCAGGTGGCGCAATGGACCTCGGTGCGCACCATGCCATGACTGGCATCGGTCGTCGTCGCTACCGCGCCTGGCACGGCATCGTAAAAGCTCGGCCAGCCCGATCCGCTGTCATATTTGGTCCCCGACAGATAGAGCAGGCTGCCACAACCGGCGCAGAAGAATTCACCGGCGCGCTTTTCATCTTTGAGCGGCGAAGTGAAGGGGCGTTCGGTGGCATGTTCGCGCAGCACGGCGTGCCGGGCGGGGCTGAGCTCACGATCGGGCATTCGGCGTCCTTTTCATCTTGTCATTACCGCCAAAATCGGCGGAGCAATTGCATTTGCCAAGGCCTGTTCGGCAAGGTGCGGCACCGCGGCACGCGGGGCCCAATCCGTCCGGCCTCAATCCCCCTGCGCCGCCAGCAGATCGAGCAGCGCCACCGCAAACGCCGCCATGTTGCTGATCCGGTCATTGCTGCCGGTGGCCAGCGTGCGCACTGCCGCCACCGGTCCGGCGACCGCGATGCAGCTATGTCCGGCAGCATCGCCATAGGGATTGCCCTGCGGCCCCGCCGCACCGCTTTCGGCGATTCCCCAAGTCGCGCTAAAACGTTGCCGCACGGTCTCCGCGGCGAGCATCGCCCAGGGTTCCGATGCCGATTTGATGCCGACGACATCCTCGCGCTTCAACCCCAGCAGCCGGTGGCGCGCGCGCGGCGTATAGACAACCGCCCCGCCAAGATAACAGGCCGAGGCCCCGGGCACCGCCAGCAGCGCCGCCGACACCAGACCGCCGGTCGCACCTTCGGCCACTGCCACCGTCTGCCGCCGCGCCATCAGCACCGCCGCAGCGCGCGCGCCGGCGGCAAAGACCGCCGCCATGTCGGTATTGCCCATGCTACAAAAACGCCTTCAATTCGGCCATGAAGCGATCGAACTGATCATGGTGCAGCCAATGGCCGGCATCGGCGAACTCGATGACCCGGGCGCTGTTGAAATGCACCAGCCGGCCATCTTTTTCCGGGTTCGATGCCCAGCTGTTGGCGCCATACATCAGCAGCGTCGGGCATTTGATCTGCCCCCATAATGCCTCGACTTCGGCTTCGGGCATGTCGTGGAAGGGCCAGACCATCAGATGATTGTCGAATTTCCAGCTGTAGCTGCCATCCTCGTTGCGGTTGGCGCCATGCACCGTCAGGTGATGCGCCTGTTCGGCGGTAAGATAGGCATTCTCCGAGCGCATCCGCTCGAGCGCGGCCTGCAAGCTCGGGTAGCGCTTGGGCAGCCGGCCGGCGGCAGCGCGCTTGTCGGCGATCCATTTGCGCCAGCGATCGGCAAAGGCCACCTTGGCGCGCTCGGCCTGCATTGCCGGGCTCGGCCCCAACCCTTCGATGGCGACCAGCTTTTTGACATTGTCAGGATAAAGCCCGGTGTAGCGCAGGCTGATGTTGCCGCCGAGCGAATGCGCGACGATGGTCACCGGCCCGGCGTCCATCTGGTGGATCAACTGCGCCAGATCATAGACATGGTCCATCACGCCATAACAGCCATCCGCAGCCCATTGGCTGTCGCCATGGCCGCGCAGATCGGGCGCGATGACGTGCCAATCGGCACTCAACTGCTGCGCCACCCAGTCCCAGCTGCGGCAATGGTCGCGCCCGCCATGGACAAGCAGCAGCGGCGGCGCCCCGGCATTGCCCCAATCGGCATAATGCAGCTTCAAGCGCTGCGACATATAGCTGTGCGAGGTGGGGCCGGTCTGGATCATCCGCCACCAATTTGGGGAAACGCGCCCGGCGTCAAGCCTTGCTGCATCACACCACCTGCGTCGCCGTGCCGGCCACCGCATACCATGTCACCAGCCCGCCGCAGATCAGCGCCGCCGGCAACGGATTGGCCACGCGCCGCCAGCAGAAGGTGGCGATGACGGCAACCAGTGCCAGCAGCGGCACGAACTGGATGGCGATCACCGTCGTCAGCGGGTCGAACCCCGTCGGCAGCCGCCCGGTAACGAACAAAACGCCATAATCCACCACCAGGAACAGCAGGATCCCCCCCGACAGTGCCATCATAGCGGCACCATATTGCGCGATGATACTTCGCCCGCTGCCCGCCAGCACCCCCGTAAGCCCGCGCAACGTCACCCAGAAACATGCCGTGAGTGGCACCAGATATACCGGCAGCACCTGCCATTGGCCTGGACTCAGCGCCTTCAACGCCACGACCCAGAAGCGCAGATCGACCAGAAACAGCCCCTGCACCGCCATAACCAGCCCATAGGCAACGCCCAGCACCAGCCCCGCCAGCCCCAGCGATGCTCCGAAGCGGGTCCGCGCCACCGCCGGCACGGGCGGCCCGAAGCGTGCCAGAATCAGCCCCAACCCGGCATTGACCAGCGACCAGAGCAGCAATTGCGTCGTCACCACCTGCGGCAACAGCCACGATGCCGGCAGCAACAGCGTGATCGCGATATACGCCGGGAACAATGTCAGCACCGGCACCAGCGCCGAAATCGCCATGCCCCGCCACCAGCGCGGCGCTTCGCCCCGCCGGAACATCGGAACCGCGCGCAGCGACGCCAGCCCCGGCAGGCCCAGCGCAACGTCGATGACCCCCAGCAGGACCAGCACGAAACCCGTCAGCGCCACCCCGGTCGCCACCTCCTTGTTCCACCAGACCTGGTCATCCGCCGGCAAGGGTGTGCCGCCGTCGAGCGTCGCCGCGAACCAGTCGAGGCTGTCACCAATGGCATCGGTGCTGATATGATCTCCCGGGTGCGTCACCGCCGGCATGGTCAGCCGCCGCGCCGTGCCCGCCGCAAGGTCGCCATAGACCCGCCCCGGCACCACCATGTCAGCCGTGCCAAACAAGGCTTTCAGCTTGCCCGAGCCCGGCGCATCGACCGCGCGGTCAACGCCCCACATCACCTTGGCGAACTCGTCATAACGGCTGAACACCAGCGCCAGGTTGCGCGGCCACGTCGGCGTGCCCTCCTTCGCGAACGGCGCACCCGTTGCCGACCCTTCGAGCACCATGGCGCGATAGCCCATCGGGTCGCTTGCGGCAGCGGCGAGCACCGTCCAGCCCCCCATGCTGTGCCCCTCCAGCCCGATATTGGCGCGGTCGACCATCGGCAGCGACTTCAAGTAACGCAGCCCCGCCGGCCCGCCAAAGCCCTGCGAGAAGGCCGCACCGCCGCTATAGCCATGGCCGGTCTGGTCTAGCGCCAGGACAACGTAACCACGGCGGGCAAA
>JBMOFG010000033.1:0-10753 GCA_049314415.1 Polymorphobacter sp. | reverse complement strand
CGGGAGCAAGAAAGCCGATGGAGGGGCTCTCCCGACGCCCGCCCGCTCCGGCAAGCGGGGGACGGAAAGGCTTATGCTGCCGCCGCGGGCGTATAGGCCCGCGCCGCTGCCGACAGCTTGTCGACACATTCGCGGATATGATGTTCGGTAATGATCAGCGGCGGCAACAGGCGGACGACATTGTCCCCGGCAGCGACGGTCAGGATGCCATGGCTGCGCGCGTGGTTGACGAAGGCGCGGCTGTCGGACTTGAGTTTCAAACCCATCATCAGACCCAGCCCGCGGACGCCTTCGAACAGATCGTCATGATTGGGGATCATCTGTTCGAGCGCAGCGCGCAGCCGGGTGGCCATTTCGGTGACATGCGCCAAAAACGCCGGCTCGGTGACGACATCGAGTACGGCCATGCATGCCGCCATCGCCAGCGGATTGCCGCCATAAGTGCTGCCGTGCGTGCCGACGACCATGCCTTGCGCGGCATGTTCGGTGGCGAGGCAGGCGCCGACCGGAAAGCCGCCGCCGATACCCTTGGCTATCGCCATGATGTCGGGGGTGACCCCATATTGTTCATGAGCGAACAAGCTGCCGGTGCGGGCGACGCCGCATTGCACTTCATCAAGGATCAGCAACAGGCCATGTTCGTCGCACAGGGTGCGCAGGCCCTTGAGGAATTCCGGTGTCGCCGGGCGGATGCCGCCTTCGCCCTGGACGGGTTCGACGAGGATCCCGCCGATCGACGGATCGATAGCGGCTCTGACGGCATCAAGATCGTTGAACGCCAATACGTCGAACCAGTCGGGCAGGGGTTCGAAACCCTTGCGCATCTTCTCCTGGTTGGTCGCCGAAATCGTCGCCAGCGTGCGGCCATGAAAGGCGTTGGCAAAGGTGAGGATGCGGAATTTTTCCGGGTTGCCGGTGGCGTAGTGGTAGGCGCGGCAGGTCTTGATAGCGCATTCGATCGCCTCCGCACCCGAATTGGTGAAGAACACCGTGTCGGCAAAGGTCAGCGCAACCAGCCGTTCAGCAAGCGCCGCCTGTGCCGGCACCTTGTACAGGTTCGACGTGTGCATCAGCGTTGCTGCCTGTTTCTGGATGGCGCTGACAAGGTGCGGGTGGCTGTGGCCAAGCAAATTGACCGCGATGCCGCTGGCAAAGTCGAGCCATTCGCGGCCCTGCGCATCATAGAGATAACAACCATCTCCGCGCACCGGCTCGACCTCGCAGCGGCCATAGACGGGCATCAGGGGGGTGATCGTCATTGTCTCAACTCCGTGCGGGGTCCGGGGCGGACCTCGGCAGACGCAAAAGGCCGAACGAAAAAAGGCGGCCCGAAGCGACCGCCAGACTTTGGCATATAGCGACTTGTCGATGGCGCCTCAACCCCGATAGGATGGGACATATGTGCAACAATTACCGCCTCCGCGGTGCCGCCATTGCCATTGCCGAAGCGATGGGCGTGGCCTTCGAAGCCGATATCACGCTGCCCCCGCACGACCTTTTCCCGAGGCGCCCGGCATTGGTGGTGCGGCAGGGCACGGCGGGGCGCGAGGCCGTGTTGCTGCAATGGGGGTTCCCGTCGCCGCCAGGTGCGCGCGGCCCGGTCAGCAATGTCCGCAATCTTGCCAGCCCCTTCTGGCGCAGCGCCCTCGGCACCCCGGCGCGGCGTTGCCTGATCCCGGCATCCGAATTCTGCGAATGGGAGGGCGTCCCCGGCGCCAAGCGCCAGCGTTGGTTCCGGGTGCCGTCGCTGCCGGTGTTCGCCTTTGCCGGCATCTGGCAGCCGCACGCGGGCGATCTGTTCGGCGCGGGGATCGGCGTCTTTGCCATGCTGACCTGCGCGCCCAATGCGCTGGTGGCGGCGGCACACCCCAAGGCGATGCCGATGATCCATCACCCCGAGGACCATCACCGCTGGCTGACCGCGCCGCTCGCCGAGGTGCTGCCGCTGGCGGCGCCATTTCCGACGCAGTTGATGGCGGTCGACCCGGTTTAGCGACGCCGGTTTGCGCCGAACCTCCAGCGGTACGTGTCTGGGCGGACGCTGCAATCGGTCAGGGGCAACGCCGCCGATGGGCGCAGGATTCAACCTTGAGTGGCACGGCGCCCGGCACGGCGTCCGGCGCGGGAAGAACCGGATCGCCGCGGCTGTCCCGCGGAACGTGGCTCACGCCGGTGTCCATGCGCTCGGCCTCGACACAAGCGGTCAGCGCCAGCAGTGCCAGCAGTGCGATCCCGCGCATCAAAAGCGCGCTGACAGCGAGATCAGTCCGCCGCGGGTATCGCCGGCCGCGCTGACCCGGACATTTTCATTCAGCCGCTTGGTGAGCAAAAAAGCCGAGCCTTCGCCGATCGCTGCGCCGGCGATGACATCGTACCAATGGTGGTCCTTGCTCTGCACGCGCGCGAAACCGATCGTGGCGGCCAGGATTTCGAAGGGCAGGCCGGTCTTCCAGCCATAGCGGGCGTGGAGGTAGCCGGCGCTGGCAAAGGCGACCGCAGTATGGCCCGACGGGAAGCTATGGTCGCCCCCATTGGGCCGTTCCGAATTGACGCCGTACTTCAGCGCCATGGTTGCCGTCACGGCGATGAAACCGCTTTCGGTCAACTGGTAAAGCCCGTTCTTGTCGTCTTCGGACAGGGTGATGACCGTGGCCGCCGCCGGCAGCGCGACAGCGCCGACATCGGCAAACGTCTTCCAGAATTGCGGGCCGGCCGCTGCTGGGCTGGCGACGCTCAAGGCGACGCCGATCACGGGTAGCAAGATGATTTTCATGGCCGAGCTTTCCTGTTTGGCATGGCGATGACGGGCTTTCCCGGCAAAGACAATGCGACAGTTGGTAATGTCACAACCCGAAGGCGGCGCGATTAGCAATGACCATGGCCAGAGCGACGACCAGCGCGGCCAGGCTGACGAGGAGCACTGCGCCGGCGATCATATCCTTGAGAATCTTGATTTCGGGATGGAGTTCGGGGTGCAGCAGGTTGACGATGGTCTCGATCGCCGAATTGACGAGTTCGAGCGCCATGACCAGCGCGATGACGACGGCGACCAGCGCCCACCAGACCGGCGCCGGGCGCAGCAACCCGAGCGCGGCCACTGCGGCCGCCGCAAACAGGCAATGGGTTCGGAAGCTTTTTTCCCGCGCGAACCCGGCGCACAGCCCGGCAAGGGCAAAACCGAGGCGCTGTTTGATCGGGCGGTTTTTCATGGGTTTGCTCCCCTGCCGTTACCACCCGGAGGTGATGGTGATCCCTACGGGAATCGAACCCGTGTTTTCGCCGTGAAAGGGCGACGTCCTAGACCGCTAGACGAAGGGACCGGCGGGAGAGGGGCTGCTAAAGGCCACGCCGCCGCGCGTCAAGGCTTTGCAACAGATAATCGCGTTTTTCTTGCAGAAAAGCCGTTATGCCCAGGCGATATCGTCGATTTCGATTTCGGCGCTCGGGTCACCTTTCCACTCGTCACGCTTGATGCGGCCCGCGATGTAAAAGCTGCGGCCGCGCGCCCCCAGCATGGCGGCACCCAGCGCGCTATCGGCATGGCGAAAGGCAATTGCCTTGCAGCGCGCGCCATCGGCGCCGCTCAACACCAGCTTGAGATGATGTTCGCCCACGATGCGGCAATCGACCGCGGTCCATGGTCCCGACGCGATGCGCGGTTGTGACCAGCCCTGGCCATAGGGGCCGGCAACTTCCAGTGTTTCAACAAGCTGGAGCGAAACGCCGCGCGGGGCAATGGCGGCATCGCAATCAAGCGCGCGCGCCGTTGCCGCGACATCGACCGCGCCGGCCAGTCGGTCGTTGAGAAAGGCGGCGAGCGCATCAATGCCATCCGCCGCCACGGTCAGGCCTGCCGCCATGGCATGGCCGCCACCTGCAATGAGTAGTCCGGCATCCTTGGCGGCGAGCACTGCCGCCCCTAGGTCGACCCCGGGTAGCGAGCGCCCCGAGCCCTTGCCAAGGCCATCGTCACCAATCGCAATGACGATCGTCGGGCGGTGCAGCCGGTCCTTCAGCCGCGACGCAACGATACCGATGACCCCGGGGTGCCAGCCGGCCCCAGCGACCAGTGCCACCGCCATGTTGTCGGCGGGATTGGCGATGGCCAATGCTTCGTCGGTCACCGCTGCTTCGATGCCGCGGCGATCGATGTTGAGCCGATCGAGTTCGACGGCGAGCGCCATCGCTTCGGCAGGGTCGTCGCTGGTCAGCAGGCGGACGCCGAGGTCGGATTTGCCAACCCGGCCGCCGGCGTTGACGCGCGGACCGAGCGCAAAGCCCAGATCCCGCGCGCCGGGCGGCTTTGTCAGGCCGGCAGCGTCGATCAGCGCGGTCAGTCCGATGTTGCGGCGGGTCCGCATCACCTTCAGCCCTTGCGTGACAAAAGCGCGGTTGAGCCCGGTCAGCGGTACGACATCGGCAACGGTGCCGAGCGCAACCAGATCGAGCAGTTCGGTGAGCTTGGGTTCCGGGCGTGTCGCAAAAGCGCCGCGCTGGCGCAGCGTGCGGTTGAGTGCGACGGCAAGGAGGAAGGCGACGCCAACTGCTGCCAGATGGCCATGGGCGGCCGCCTCAGGGGCTTCGTCCAATCGGTTGGGATTTACCAGCGCCAGCGCCACCGGCAGCGCTGTGGCGGCCTTGTGGTGATCAACGATGATGACATCGAGCCCGGCCGCGCGCGCCGCTGCCAGCGCTTCGAATCCCTGGGTGCCGCAATCGACCGTTACCACCAAGTCGGCGCCGGCGGTTTTCAATGCCACCAGCGCATCGGCCGACGGGCCATAGCCTTCAAGCAGGCGGTCCGGGATATAATGGCCGACCGAAGCGCCAACCATCCTGAGATAGCGGATGAGAACTGCCGCCGAAGTAGCTCCATCCACATCATAATCGCCGAATATGACAATGGCTTGATGGGCGGCGATGGCATCGGCGAGGCGGGTTGCCGCGGCATCCATGTCGCGAAAGATCGACGGGTCGGGCAGCCAGTCGCGCAGCGTCGGCGTTTTCAGCCGGGTGAAATCTGCCGGAGCGGCACCGCGCGCCCGGAAGAGATGATGGAGCATTTCGTCGTCACCGCGGCCATCGAGGCCGCCGCCCGGCGCGATGCCGCCGCGCCAGCGCCATGGTTGCCCCAGAATCGACGTGGTGATGTTGAAAACGGGGGTCATCGTAGAAATTCCCTCATCTCGTCCGGCTGCGGCGCGGGAGAGGGTGACCCGTCAGGCATGGTTATGGGCGCGATGTTCGCCGCTGACCCAGCGCACGGTGCCCGACGAGGCGCGCATGACGACCGATTGGGTAGTGATGACGCCGTCGCGGCGGCGCTTGACACCCTTGAGCAGCGAGCCGTCGGTGACGCCGGTGGCGGCGAAAATGACATCCCCCGAGGCGAGATCGGTGATCGAGTAGATCCGGTCGAGATCGGTGATGCCCCAACGGCGGGCGCGGCCGCGCTCGTCCTCGTTGCGGAAGACCAGGCGGCCCTGGATCTGGCCGCCGACGCAGCGCAGTGCCGCCGCCGCCAGCACACCTTCGGGGGCGCCGCCGCTGCCCATGTACAGATCGATGCCGGTATCGGGGTTGGATGTCGCGATGACTCCGGCGACATCGCCATCGGGGATCAGCATGATGCCGCAGCCAAGGCCGCGCAGTTCGGCAACCAGCGCTTCGTGACGCGGGCGATCGAGCACACAGACCATCAGGTCGCCGGGGGCGACGCCCTTGGCGGCGGCAACCGATTTCACATTTTCGGTTGGGGATTTCGACAGGTCGATGACGCCTTCGGCATAGCCGGGGCCGACGGCGATCTTGTCCATATAGACATCGGGGGCGTTGAGCAGACCGCCTTCTTCCGAAATCGCCAGTACGGCGAGCGCATTCGGGCCGGCCTTGGCGGTGATGGTGGTGCCTTCGAGCGGGTCGAGCGCGATGTCGATGCGCGGACCGCTGCCTTGCGCGCGGCCAACTTTTTCCCCGATGAACAGCATTGGCGCTTCGTCGCGCTCGCCTTCGCCGATGACAACGGTGCCATCGAAATCGAGCTGGTTGAGCGCGTCGCGCATCGCTTCGACAGCGGCGGCATCGGCGGCCTTTTCATCACCGCGGCCAATCAGCTTGGAACAGGCGATGGCGGCATTTTCGGTGACGCGTACCATTTCAAGCACAAGGACCCGGTCGAGCGTCGAACTGCGCGGCGTGGCGGTCATGTTGATTCCCTTGGATAAACGCGGCGGGTGTAGGGACTTTGCGCCCGGGAGGGAAGGGGCCGTTTGCGCCCCGCCGGGTCTAGAAATCAAGGATGTGCATCATCACCGGCGCCGAGGTGACCGAATCGCCCCCCGCCATCTGCGCAAGCGCCGCCAGCACGGCGGGCTCAGCGGCAATATGGGTGACCATCACGACCATGGCATCGCCGCTCGCCGCCGGACCGCGCTGGATCAGGCTTTCGATGGAAACGCCATGGTCGCGCAGCGCCGCAGTGAGTTCGGCGAGCACCCCGGGCCGGTCGGCAACCGTGAGGCGCAGATAATAGCGCCCGCGCCGGCTGGCGATCGCAGCGGCGGGCAGGCCGGCGAGTGCGGCGACCGGCATGCCGAACGGATTGCCGACGCTGCCGCGCGCGATGTCAATGAGATCGGCGACCACGGCACTGGCGGTCGGGCCGTCGCCGGCGCCGCGCCCCTGAAAGAACAGCCGGCCGACGAAATCACCCTCGGCCGCCACGGCATTGAGCGCGCCCGACGCGGCGGCCAACGGATGGTCGAGCGGCACCAGCGCGGGATGGACGCGCTGGAACAGGGTGCCGTCTTCATGTTCGGCGAGGCCGACAAGCTTGATCCGGAAGCCCAGCGCCCGTGCCTGGTCGATATCGGCCAGTTCGACCGCGCGGATGCCATGGGTGGCGACCCCGGCGAAATCGATGCGCGCGCCAAAGGCCAGCGCGGCAAGGATGCTCAGTTTGTGCGCCGTGTCGATGCCATCGATGTCGAAACTGGGGTCGGCTTCGGCATAGCCCGCCGCCTGCGCTTCGGCGAGGACGGTGGCAAAGCCGAGCCGTTCGGCCTCCATGCGGGTGAGGATATAGTTGCAGGTGCCATTGAGCAGGCCATAGACCCGGGTGATGCGATTGGCCGCCATGCCCTCGCTCAGCCCCTTGATGACCGGCACGCCGCCGGCGACAGCGGCTTCATAGCGCAGCGGCAGGCCGGCGGCTTCGGCGGCGCCGGCAAGCGCGAGCCCATGATGGGCGATCATCGCCTTGTTGGCGGTCACCAGCGCCTTGCCGGCAGCGAAGGTGCGTCGGGCGAGGGTGAGCGCCGGACCGTCCGAACCGCCGATCAGTTCGACGACGACATCGACATCATCACGGCCGGCGAGCTCGGTGGCATCATCGACCCAGGCAAAGGGCGCCAGATCGAGCCCGCGGTCACGGTTGCGGTCGCGGGCCGAAATCGCGCTGATGATGATGGGCCGGCCGGCGCGGCGGGCGATCAGATCGGCATTGCCGGCGAGCAGCCGGACAACACCGGCGCCGACATTGCCCAGACCGGCAAGACCGATGCGCAACGGGGACAGGGCAGGCGGTGACAGGGTGGACGGTGAAAGTGTGGACGGTGAAAGTGTGGACGGTGAAAGTGTGGACGGTAACTGGGGGCGGGCGGCGGACATGGCAGGCTCCGGAACAAGATGGTGCCCTGCTGTCATCGCGGCGCGCGCGTCAAAGCGCAAGCGCCTCGCCCCCGGTACGCACGCGGCACGCACCGGCCACAGGGCCAGGGCCCGGGGCAAGCGGGCCGCCCGGCGATACTGTGTGCTTCAGGCGGTGTGCGTCAGGCGGTGTGTGTCAGGCGGTGTGTGTCAGGCGGCCTGTTGCGCGACCCTGCGGCGCAATATGGTTCCGGTCAGGCCGAAGCCGATGATGAACAACGCCCAGTTGTGCGGTTCCGGAATTGCCTCGGCCATGATGACATTGTCGATGACCGGGCCAAAAAACCGAAGTTCGTTAGTAGTATTATTGTTTTTAAATTGCACAGTATATTGAGTCTGAAGTGCTCTGAATTGGTGGAAAACGCGCTGCCAGCCCATGTTGAGGGCGGTTTGATCCACAGGGCGACTGAAGGTGTAATCTCTGCTGATGCGGCCTGGGATCAAGAGGTTGAGGACTGGGTCGACCGTGCCGCCGGGCTTGCCCGACAGGTCAAACGAGAGGCGGTAAGTTCTGTTAACCACGAAACCGCTGACGGTCGTCGAGATTGTACCGTTGCAGCAGTCCGGCCCGCCGGTGGTGTGCGACAGATCGATGCTGTTCTTGCCCGCCGATGCGTCATAATTACGGTTTATCATATAAGCACGACCCGTTAATCCCGTCCAACCCGGGAGAACAGTGTTGTTGGCTCCGAGAATTGTCGCGACACCGTTGGTGAAGACGGTCGATGCGCCAACAGTTTCAAACGAACCGTTCGTTATCAAGTTGGTGACGGCCTGCGCCTGACTGGCGGAAAGCGCCATTGCCGCTGCCATTACGCCATAGGTAAAAAATCGCATGCTGGTGACTCCAGTGTGATTCGCGCGCGCTTAAAAATCTCGTATCTCTTATTACACAATTTTGTTAAAAAACAATAGGGTTAAATTTTAATTTTTTCACGGTCTTTGCTGCGGCGTTGCGCGATGCATGAGATCAATATTCCCTGCCGGATATGCCGTGAAACTGATCGGTGCGGTGCCGACGGAACACCGCCGCCGTCGCTCTAAAGCGTTGAGCCGCACGCTATGCCGGCGATCCGGGCGAATTTGATCGCCGGGCAAATGATCCAAGGCGCCGCGTCGCGCGCCGTTATAAAGCGATGCGAGCGAGAAAATTTCGCTTTTCCGATGGGTCCGCCGCGAGGTCGCCCGCAGAATCGTTTAACGTTCTTCGATCCGCGCGCCGCGCGCGATCCACTTGTTTCTTTTTAAACATTATTTGATAAACAATGTTAAGTTTCGATCACCGGTGTTGATAGGGGGCGCAGGATAAATGTCGGGTCCGCTGAAACCAGCCGCCGCCTCGGCGGGCAGGAAAAATGAGGGGCGAGACGCCGCCAAGGGCGCCCGTCTGGTAACGCAGGGCGATACGCTGATCGAACAGCAATCTTCGGTGAATTTCCTGCTCTTCGACAATCTTCTGCTGTCATTGCGCCTGGTGCTTGACGAGACCGGGCTCGATCTGACCGAGTTCCTGATCTACGGAACGGTGCTCGCGGCAAACCGCCAGCGCGGCGCCCGGGTCGGCGGCGGTGCGGACGCGCCGGAATATCTGATCCCGATCTCCCAATCCGCGATCTCGCGGGCAACCGGCCTGCCGCGCGAAACGGTGCGCCGCAAGGTCGGCGCGCTGCATCTACGGGGCATATTGCTGGTGATCGACAGCGGCTGCATCGTGACCGAAGCCGCCGGATCACGGCGCAGCGGCCTGTTGCTGCAATTGTCCGCCGTGTTCGCCCGCACGATCAACAGCCTTATCGATCTTGGTGCGATCCTGCCCGAAGCCCCGGCCGGGATCGCGGCCAGCAATGGGCATGGCCGCAACGCCTGAGCCGCCAAGCAACAGGCGTTCCGGCGCGGCAGCCATGCGCGCCATCGCCGGTGATGGCGCGCACAGCGCGAAATGGCGCCTGCAGCGCGAAACGGCGCCCGCGACCGTGCGCAATGCGCCTCAGCTATTGGCTTTGGCCGGCGTGTTGACCCCCATCGACTGAAGATATTTCTTCACGTTGCGCGCCGCCTGGCGGATGCGATGTTCATTTTCCACCATTGCGATGCGGACAAAGCCTTCGCCATCTTCGCCATAGCCAACGCCGGGTGCGACAGCGACTCCGGCATGGGTGAGCAACTGTTTGGAAAATTCGAGGCTGCCAAGATGGGCCAGTGCCGGCGGCAGCGGCGCCCAGCAGAACATGCTGGCGCGCGGCGGCGGAATGTCCCAGCCAGCGCGGCCAAAGCTTTCAACCAGCACGTCGCGGCGGCTGTGGTAAAGCTGGCGGTTGCGTTCGACGACATCCTGCGGGCCGTTGATCGCCGCCACGGCCGCAGCCTGGATCGGGGTGAAGGCGCCGTAATCGAGATAGGATTTGACCCGGGTCAGCGCGCCGATCAGCGTCTTGTTGCCGACGGCGAAGCCGATGCGCCAGCCCGCCATCGAATAGGTTTTCGACATCGAAGTGAACTCGATCGCGACATCCTTGGCGCCGGGCACCTGCAGGATCGACGGCGTCGGCTGCCCGTCGAAATAGATTTCGGAATAGGCAAGATCGGAGAGCACCCAGAGCTGGTGCTTTTTGGCAAAGGCGACGACCCGTTCGTAGAAAGCCAGATCGACCGTTTCGGCGGTCGGGTTCGACGGATAGCCCATGACTAGCACCGACGGCTTGGGCACGGTGAACTTCATGGCGCGTTCCAGCGCTTCGAAATAGCGTTCATCGGGCGTCGTCGGCACGCTGCGGATGGTCGCGCCGGCGATGATGAAGCCGAAGGTGTGAATGGGGTAGCTGGGGTTGGGCGCCAGCACGACATCGCCCGGCGCAGTGATTGCCTGGGCGAGATTCGCGAGGCCTTCCTTTGACCCCAAAGTCACCACGACCTCGCTTTCGGGATCGACATCGACGCCGAAGCGCCGGGCGTAATAGCCGGCCTGGGCCTTGCGCAGGCCGGGAATGCCCTTGGATGCCGAATAGCCATGGGCGTCGGGCTTGGCGGCGACTTCGGCAAGCTTTTC